>CAZWCL010000248.1:0-5711 GCA_964632265.1 uncultured Hyphomicrobiaceae bacterium
ATAACCCGACTGAGTTCGCCCAGAAGTTTGAGGAGTTCGCGAAGCAGCAAAGCGCCCAGCACGGGATTACTTTCGAGACGAAAGCTTTGACCTCGCCCGATCCGGCCGTCGACCTTGATGACGTCCTGCGGAAAGTGATCAGCGAAACAAATGCCGATCTCGTTGTCATGGCCTCTCATGTGCCCGGCTTCAAAGAACATTTCATCGGATCGAACGCCGGTTATCTGGCATCACATTCCGACATTTCCGTCTTCGTCGTCCGCTAGAGCGGATTCGACCGCTACACTATCGGAGTAGATCATTTTTTCCGGTTTAGCCGGCAACGGCCCCGTTTACGAACGGTCTGCAACTAAACCGGAAATGATCTAGTCTGCCGGCGCCGGGGTTCACCTGATATCAACCGGATTGCGAGCACCGAGGTTACGTCACCGACCTTGGGCTCGGAACCGGGATGCATTATATTGAATCGTAGCGTTATCATTCGGCGGCCACTCGACTGCACCACCGCCGAAGCTACATCTTGCGAGGTCTCCATGGCGCACGTTACGTTGGTCGGCAACCTGAAGCTTTATACGGGCGGCGTGACTGAAGTTGAGGTCGAGGCCGAAAACATCCGCCAGCTTTTCCGCGAACTCAGCGAAAAGTTTCCGGACCTGGAGCCCCACCTGAATGACACTTGCGCAGTTGCCATCGATGGGGAAATCTTTCAGGAAACGCTGATCGCCAAGATCAAGTCCGACAGCTCTGTTCAGCTCCTCCCCGCCATTCCCGGCGGTTGATGCTGATCCACCGCTCCCCACAGTCAGTTGAAGCCATCAACTGCGCCGACCTCATCGACGCCCCAACACGCTCGTTCCCCATATATGTCTCAAAAACCGTTCCCCACCGAATACCGTCCGTGCGTTGGCCTGCTGATCCTGAACAAGGACGGCTTGATATGGATCGGCGAGCGCATGGAAGCGCGCAATGACGCCGAAGGGCTGGGCACTTGGTGGCAGATGCCGCAGGGTGGCATCGATGACGGTGAAAGCCCTATTGAAGCTGCCATGCGCGAACTCGACGAAGAAACCGGCATCAAGTCCGCAAGCGTCATCGGAGAGGCGTTTGCTTGGCATCACTATGAATTTCCGCCAGAGTTCGCTGTCAAAGCTTGGGGAGGCCGCTTTTGCGGCCAAAAACAAAAGTGGTTCGCCCTCCGTTTCGAAGGCACGGATGACGAGATCGACATCTCTTCCCACGACCCTGCTCTTGCCCCCGAATTCGGACGCTGGCGCTGGTCCCCAAAAGAAGAGTTGATTGACAGGGTGGTCGAATTCAAACGGGGAATCTACCGCGCCGTTCTTGAAGAATTCGACGATCTGATCGTGCCGTCACCGGCGTGACCGCCACGATTGCTCTGCATGCAACAGACGGAAAGCCGCCCGGAAAAGCCTAACGCCAAGCCCTGACGCGCCACCCTCCTCAGCCGCACACGCCTTTCTAGATGGTCCGCAACGCATCAAGCGCTGAATTAGCCATGAACCGTTTGTCGTCGTCACGGGCATCGGCCAGCTCTTTCTCGGCATCTGCCTTCAAGCTCTCCACGACCGATCGATCGACACCATCAAGATTGACGGCCTGCTCAGCAAGCACATTCAGTGTGTCCGGCGTGAATTCTGCGAAGCCATCTTTAACGAATATCTTCCGCGTACTGCCGCCGTCGATGACGGAAATCATACCAGGCCGCAAGGTCACGACTATCGGCGCATGACCCGCCATAATACCAAGATCACCTTCGATACCCGGTAACACGACATGCTCCGCTTCTTCCGACAGCAGCACGCGTTCCGGGCTGACAAGTTCGAATCTGAATGCTGCCATCTGGAATATCTCGCTTCGCTATCGCGCTTTTTGCACCGAAGTTAGTTCGCTTCGGCCAAATTATGTTGGGGTTATAGTGCCCCGCTACAGCACCTTATTGCTGCAGGGCACCTTCGCTGGAAATCTGCGCTTGAACGATTTCGGGGTCCTGCAGCTTGCTTCCGCAGAACGGACAAAAGAAGATCGGATGGTCGATCATCCCAGGTTCATCCTCATCGATCTCGATCAGCCCGACGGCAGCATACAGGATGCCGTCCGGCCCGACCGTGATCAGCGGTTCGAAGCCATCACCATCGATGGCTTCGCCAAGTTCCTCGCAGCACCCGCCAAACCGGCGAATGGGTGCCTGGTCTTCCGGTCCATCCTTTTCCTGAGCGCTCATCGACTAGGCCGCATCGGCCAGTTTTTCGGCCTTGGCTATAGCTTCTTCGATAGAGCCAACCAGATAGAACGCTTGCTCAGGCAAGTGATCGTAGTCACCGTCGATCAAACCGCGGAAACCCTTGATCGTGTCTTCGAGCGGCACCTGAACCCCAGGCGAACCGGTGAAAATTTCCGCCACGTCAAACGGCTGCGACAGGAAACGCTCGACCTTACGCGCCCGTGCTACAGTCAACTTGTCATCTTCCGACAATTCGTCCATGCCGAGAATCGCGATGATATCTTGCAGCGCCTTATAGCGTTGCAGCACCTCCTGCACGCGGCGTGCCGTATCATAATGCTCCTCACCGAGGATACGCGGATCGAGCATCCGTGCGGTTGAATCGAGCGGGTCGACAGCCGGATAGATGCCCTTCTCGGCGATAGAGCGCGAAAGCACTGTTGTCGCATCCAAGTGGGCGAAGGTCGAAGCCGGCGCCGGATCGGTGAGGTCGTCGGCTGGAACGTACACGGCCTGCACTGATGTAATCGACCCCTTGTTGGTCGAAGTAATGCGCTCCTGCATGGTGCCCATGTCGGTGCCGAGCGTCGGCTGATAACCGACCGCCGAAGGAATACGGCCAAGCAGCGCCGACACTTCGGAACCTGCCTGCGTAAATCGGAAAATGTTGTCGACGAAGAACAACACGTCCTGACCCTGATCGCGGAAATGCTCGGCAACCGTCAGACCTGACAGCGCCACACGCATACGCGCACCCGGCGGCTCATTCATCTGGCCGTAAACAAGCGCGCACTTCGAGCCCTCGCCGCCGCCTTCCTTGTTCACGCCCGATTCGATCATCTCATGATAGAGATCATTGCCCTCGCGCGTACGCTCACCAACACCCGCGAACACCGAATACCCGCCGTGGGTTTTCGCGATATTGTTGATAAGTTCCATGATGAGAACCGTCTTACCGACGCCCGCGCCTCCGAACAGGCCGATCTTGCCGCCCTTTGCATAAGGCGCGAGCAAATCAACGACCTTGATACCGGTGACCAGAATTTCAGATTCGGTTGACTGGTCGACCAGGGGCGGCGCCGTCGCGTGGATCGGCGACGTGGCATTGGCATCGATCGGGCCAGCTTCGTCGACCGGCTGACCAATGACATTCATGATCCGTCCAAGTGTACCCTCGCCAACCGGCACGGCGATCGGCTGTCCGGTATCGACGACGGACTGGCCGCGAACCAGACCTTCCGTTGCGTCCATCGCAATGGTGCGTACGGTGTTTTCACCAAGGTGCTGCGCAACTTCAAGCACCAGCCGGCCTTCCGGGTTGTCTTTTGATTTAGTCGTCTCGTTCGTGGTTTCGAGCGAGTTCATGATTTCCGGCAGGTGATCATCGAACTGCACGTCGACGACGGCACCCATGACCTGACGAATTTGTCCCGTTGCTTGTCCAGCCATCTCAGTGGTCCTTTTGCGTGTGCCTTAGAGCGCCTCGGCGCCCGAAATGATTTCAATGAGCTCTTTGGTAATCTGTGCCTGACGCTGGCGGTTGTACGAGATCGTCAGTTTGTCGATCATGTCGCCGGCGTTGCGTGTCGCGTTGTCCATGGCGCTCATCCGTGCGCCCTGTTCCGATGCCGCATTTTCGAGTAGGCCGCGGAAGATCTGCGCACTTATGTTGCGCTCCAGGAGAAACCCCAGAATTTCTTCCTGGCTCGGTTCATACTCGTATATCGCACCCGTACTCGCCGACGCCGCTTCGTTCTCTTCGGCCTCGTCAAACTTCGTCGGTATCAACTGCAGCGCTGTCGGCACCTGGCTGATTACCGAACGAAACTCCGAGAAATAGATCGTGCAAACGTCAAACTGCTCACCCTCGAACATCTGGAGCACTTGTTCGGCCACCGTTTCGGCATTCTCGAATCGGAATTGTTTGACGTCCTTGAAATCGACCGTATCCAGCATCAATGGCCGAAAATCGCGCTTGAGAATGTCGGCTCCCTTCCGCCCGACACAAAGCACCTTGACGTTCTTGCCCTCGTTTCTGAGCCGCAGGATATCAGCCCGCGCCAGACGCGCGATATTCGAATTGAAGCCGCCGCATAGCCCTCGCTCTGCCGTCATGACGACGAGCAGATGCGTGTCTTCCTTGCCCGTGCCGGCGAGAAGAGCCGGTACATCGCCCCCCCCCTCGCTCATGCCGCGGCTCAAGTTCGCCATAACACTGCTCATACGTTCCGCATAAGGCCGGGCCGACGTCGCCGCCTCTTGCGCACGACGCAGCTTCGCAGCCGCAACCATCTGCATGGCCTGCGTAATTTTCCGCGTCGCCTTGACCGAGGCGATCCGATTCCGGAGATCCTTCAAACTTGGCATGCGCCGTCCCGTTCCTCAGAGCAATGAGTGATAGTGCATCAACGTCAGGCTTAAGCCGTAAAGCCCTCCGAAAACGAATCCAGCCTCTCGACCAGCTTTTTCTCCGTCTCATCCGACAGCGCCTTGTCCGACCGGATCGTCTCCAGAAGGTCCGACCCGTCCGTCCGCATGTGACGCAGGAACTCCTCTTCAAACTTGCTGACCGCCGAAACCGGAATGGCGTCCAGATAGCCTTTGGTGCCGGCGTAAATCACAACGACCTGCTCCTCGACCTTAAGTGGCGAGAACTGCGGCTGCTTCAGCAGCTCGGTCAGACGTTCCCCACGCGCAAGCAGACGCTGCGTTGCGGCATCGAGATCAGAACCGAACTGCGCGAATGCCGCCATCTCGCGGTACTGCGCAAGTTCGCCCTTGATCGAACCGGCAACCTGCTTCATCGCCTTGACCTGGGCGGACGAACCAACGCGCGACACGGACAGGCCGACGTTCACCGCCGGGCGAATCCCTTGGTAGAACAGATCCGTCTCAAGAAAAATCTGACCATCGGTGATCGAGATAACGTTCGTTGGAATAAACGCCGAGACGTCGTTGCCCTGTGTCTCGATGACCGGCAGCGCTGTCAGCGAGCCTTGGCCGTGGTCCTCGTTCAATTTCGCCGCCCGCTCGAGCAGACGCGAATGCAGATAGAAGACGTCACCCGGGAACGCTTCTCGGCCCGGCGGACGGCGCAGCAGCAACGACATTTGACGGTAGGCGACCGCCTGTTTCGAAAGGTCGTCGTAAGCGATCACCGCGTGCATGCCATTGTCGCGGAAATATTCACCCATCGCGCAGCCGGAGAACGGCGCCAGGAACTGCATCGGCGCCGGATCGGAGGCCGTTGCGGCGACCACAATCGAGTATTCAAGCGCGCCGTTTTCCTCCAGCACCTTTACGAACTGCGCAACCGTGGAGCGCTTCTGGCCGACCGCCACGTAAACACAATAGAGCTTGTCGGACTCTGGCGAGCCTTCGACATTCAGAGGTTTCTGGTTGAGGAAGGTATCGAGGATGACCGCCGTCTTGCCCGTTTGGCGGTCACCAATGATAAGCTCGCGCTGGC
>CAZWCL010000249.1:0-5690 GCA_964632265.1 uncultured Hyphomicrobiaceae bacterium
CGCGATCGGCTCGATGGCGGGCGATGAGCATTATAATAATGGATTTCACGCCACCGGGACGATGGGGACGTTCGGCGCGGCGGCGGCTGCCGCCAATCTGCAAGGCCTGGATGCAGACCAGACCATGAATGCTCTCGGTATCGCGGCGGCCCAGGCTGCCGGCATCAAGTCGATGTTTGGCACCATGACAAAGCCGTTCCATGCGGGTAAAGCCGCCATGAACGGCCTGATCGCCGCGCAAATCGCCGGCAAGGGCTTTACTGCCGGTCACGACGCGATCGAATGCGAGCAGGGTTTCATGGATGTGGCGGCGCCCGGCTTCGTTGCGCGGCATTTCTCGGCTGGCGGGAACGAGCGGATGGAGGTCGAGCAGAACCTCTTTAAATATCACGCCGCCTGCTATCTGACCCATGGCACGATCGAAGCGGTTTCGGCGCTACGCCGGGAACATGGCATCGGTCTCGATGACCTGGAAGAACTCAAGATCTTCATGCCGCCCGCCAACCGCCGGGTCTGCGATATCCCGGACCCAGATAGCGGCCTCGAAATAAAATTCTCCATCCGTCATTTGGCGGCTATGGCACTGGATGGCGCCAATACTGCGGCTCTCGACATGTATAGCGATGAAAACGCGCGCTCAGACCGCTATGCCAAGGCACGCGCGAAGGTCCAGGTCGTGGAAAAAGAACTCAAGCGGCACGTCGGCGCCGTTGCTATCGAGACCCGGGATGGGCGCACATTCGTCGGTGAAGTCGACGTCGGGCAGCCGGCCCAGGATACGCAGGCGCAATGGGGCAAGCTCACCCATAAGGCGGCTACGATCATGACCCCCGTGATCGGAGCAGACAGGTGCCAGGAGGTCGTCGATCAAGTCTCCGGGTTGGCATCGGCGACCTCAATCAAAGGCTTGATGAAGGCGCTCAGCTGACGCTCGACCCGGCGCTGCCCGAAGCTTGACAACGCGTTGATCAGCACGCGGACTTTAACCGCGGCAAAAACATTGTGCACGGCCGCAGATCAGGCCAGGCTCATTAGATTGTGCCCAAATCCCCTGTTTACAGGGGGTTAGGCTTGTTCTGGCACCCTCTGCCACAAATCTGCCCATCCCTGCACACCTGTCAGGCATGTCCAAAACGCATGGCTAATGCTTGACGCCACCTCCATCCTCAATAAGATTTCACCTACTACTAAAGAATGAAAAATAATTTCCGGGACCGGAAACGTTCAACAATAGGAGGCCCCCGTGGGTGATGTCGTAAAGTCGGCCGAACGCGTACTTGCCATCTTCGAGGTTTTTGAAGCTGAACGACGACCGCTGAGAATCTCGGAGCTTGTCAGCCGGCTGGAGATACCTCAGTCGAGCACGTCGACGCTCATGAAGACGCTCGTTGCCCGGGGGCTGGTTGAATTCGATCCGGAGCATCGCACCTTCAAGCCCACCGTCCGGCTTGCTTTCCTTGGTAACTGGGTTGTCGGTTCGACCGATGGACTTGCTCAGATTCAGACGCTGGCCCATCAACTTGCCGAAGAAACCGGTGAGATGGTCATCGTGGGCTCGCAGAACGGTCTGTGTGTTCAATATCTTTCCCTCGTCACGCAAAAGGACGCACCGCAGCCGCGTCTGCGGCCAGGCCAATGCCGACCGTTGCATCGCACGGGCCTCGGTATCATGCTGCTTACGCAGAAAGCCGATGAAGAGGTTGCGCGGATCGTTCGCCGGTACAACGCTGAAGCGGAAGAGGGCGAAGTGATCGTGCCTGAATCGGAGGTGCTGTCGCTGGTTCGGGAGGCGCGCGTCAAGGGTTACTGCCAGACCGCGAACATGGTCGGACGCGGTTCCGGCACGATCGCCACGCTGATGCCCTGGCCGATGGTCGGGCCTCTTGCGATCGGCCTCGGCGCCACGGTGGACCGCCTCAGTGCGCGTGCCGATTTTCTCCGCCAGACGCTGCTGCGGGAAGTTTCAGGTTTCGGAGCGCTTGCGGCCGAATAGAGCTGGGAGCAGTTGACTTCCTTGATCCACGCTCCGGCATAATGCTCAAAGGCGGCGGCTTCGGCAGCCGCCTTTTGGGGCTGTCTGTTTGCCTCAGCCAATGAATTCTTCCGTGAGGCTCACGAAATCATCGAACCTGTCATGATGAACCCAGTGGCCGGCGCGATCGAACATTTCGACGTCCGGGCGATTGTTGAACGCTTCGATGCGACCGTCCTCGAGTGGGTTCGACGCCCAGCTTTCCTTGCCATAGATCAGTAGTGTCTGACAGGTGATCCTGCCCCAAAGCTTCTGCAACTCATCGTGGCTCATGTCGGTTGGCGGCCAGGCGCGCACGTAGTTGTCGAACTTCCAACTGTAGGTGCCGTCTTCATTCTGGTTGACGCCGTAAAGCGTCAGATGATCCGCCATCTCGCGGGTGAGAAAGCCGTTCTTATCGCGCATGCGGGTGGCTGCCTCTTCGAGCGAGGCGTAACGTTTGGGCCGGCGGGCTGACAACTCGCGCTTGCGCTCGATCCATTCGCGCAGCCGTTCCCCCGTCGATTTCGCCTGCTCTTCGGCGACCCGGTCAGGTGACGGGCCTAGTCCTTCGATGGCGATCAGCTTGCGCACGTTGTCAGGGTAAAGCCCTGCGTAGCGCAGCGAAATATTGCCACCCAGTGAGTGGGCGACGATCGTGACCGGCGCAAGTTTTTGCTGATGGATGAGCTGGGCGAGATCGTAAACGTAGCCGGCCATCGAATAGTCGCCGTCGCTAGTCCAGGCGCTGTCACCGTGACCGCGCAGTTCCGGCACGATGAGACGCCAGCGATCGCGCAGGCGCATGGCGACCTGATCCCAGCTGCGGCCATGGTCCATACCACCATGAAGCAGGATAAGAGGCGGCGCGTCCGGGTTTCCCCAGTCGAGCCAGTGCAGGCGCAAGCGCTGCGAGCGGTAGAAATTTGAACTGGGTCCCATCGAAACGAGCGCCACGGCATCACCTCTCTAGTTGCGAACTTGTCGCCGATCCGTTGAAATCCATGTACCCCGCGGGCGTATCATGGCAAGCCGCCGAGCGTCGCAGTCACTTCCCGGTCAGGCCGAATGGGTGGCCGGGCGGCATAACACAGGATCAGGAGCATCGGGCGATGGCAGACGAACTCTATCAAAAAGGCGATAAGGTGCGCCGCGAAGTCCTCGGCAACAAGCATGTGGACCGGTCGCTTGCGAACGCGGACCCGTTTGCTGAAACCATTCAGAATTACGTGACCCGCAATGCCTGGGGCGAGGTGTGGGGCCGAGAAGGTCTCGACCGGCGTTCGCGCTCGCTCCTCAATCTCGGCATGCTGTCGGCTATGGGCAAGGAGCATGAACTCAAGGTCCACATCAAGGGCGCGCTCCGCAACGGAATCACGCGCGAAGAACTGGCCGAAATCTTCCTGCAGGTTGCCATTTATTGCGGCGCTCCGGCCGCGCTTGAATGCTTTCGCCATGCGCGGGATGTATTCGCCGACATCGATGCGAACGGCATGGACTGATTATCAACCCCGGGCGGCGGCGGGCGTGTTCGCGTCTGCCGCCCGGGGGATTTGCTCGCGGCGCTCCAACCGGCAAGGAGCTCTCTAAAATCTCGCGGCAAACTTGGCAATTGCGCGCTCAACCAGGGTTGTTCGATCGAGGTGGGGGTAGTGGCCACAGTCCGGGATCGAGACGATCTCGGCATTGGGTAGTGCCTCGGCAAGGGCGGCGCTGAATTTCAGCGGGATCATGCGATCGTTCTTTGATGCAACGACCAGCGTCGGCAGTTCGATGTCGCCAAGGTCCCCGCGCATGTCGAAAGCGGCGCAGGCCAGGAAATCGGCGTGTGTTGCGGCGGGGCCGGCAGCCAAAGTGTAGGCGCGCGCCTTGCCCGGGAAAAATGGACCCGACGCGCGGTCGAACGAGTATTTCACGATGAAGCCAACCGTTTTTTCGAAGTCGGTTTCGAGGCCGGAAAGGATGTCATCGCTCACCGCGATCCGCGCGGCGGATGCCACGATGACCTGCGAGACGACTTGAGGCAATCTGCGCGCTGCCAGATTAAGCGCGATTGCACCCCCCATTGAGTGGCCGACGACGATCACATCGTTGAGGTCTTCATGATCGATGAAGGCCGACACCACGTCGCCGAGATCGTCGATTGATTGCTTGGCTGGGCCGGGGGAGGCGCCGTGACCGGGGAGGTCGATGGCGTAGATGCTGTAGTTGGTCATGCGCGATCTATCTGCGGCGATGGACAGGCCGATGGTTGAGGCCGCTGCCGCGGTATGGCGCCAGGTTGCCGGCCAAACCCGCGTTTCGCCGCCTGCGCCATGCAGCAACACGAAATGAGGGCCGTTTGCCCGCACGCCGTTGTGTGTGAAGTGAATGGGCCCGGCGACCGTTTGAGATATCGGCATTTTTGTGTTTCCTCGAACCCGTCGTTGTGGTGAGTCACCAAGTCTGTGCGCACTGCTCTTATCGTGACTTGCCAAACGGTCGCCGTCGTCGGATCACCGCGCCCGGTGCAGCACGCACACAACATCGCGAGTTGGTCAGCTATCGAACCCCATCCACAAGGTCTTGCTCTACGCATCGCGTTTTTTTACAGCGCGATCTTTATAGTGCTTGGCGTCTCGCTGCCATACTTTCCGCTCTGGCTGCAATGGCGCGGGCTCGATGCGATCGAGATCGGCCTGATCACGTCGGCGCCGCTGTTCGTGCGCATCATCGCGACGCCAACGATTGGTTTTGCGGCCGATCGCGCCGGGTCAGTGCGCGGGATCGTACTCGTTTGCGCCACGGCCTCGCTGGCTGCAATCCTGCTGCTGGCGCTCGCGTCAGGTGTCTGGCTGATCCTGCTGCTGTTTACGCTGTTCCAGGTGACGAGCATGGCGATCATGCCACTGGCCGAAGTCGCGGCGATGAAGGGGGTGCGGGAACAAGGGCTCGATTATGGCCGGATGCGCCTTTGGGGATCGCTCGCGTTCATTGCGGCAAATGTCGGCGGGGGCTGGATCATCGCAGCGTCCGGCAATGGTGCCATCCTGCCAATACTCATCTTTGGCAGTGTTCTGTCGCTCGCTGCGGGCTGGACCCTGCCGGCGGCGTCGCCGCACGATAAAGATGCGCCGGCAGCATTCGTCATGACGCTTGAGGAAATCCGCCGGACACTAAATCTGCGCGGCCTTTGGGTGATAATGCTTGCCGGTGGCATCATCCAGGCTTCGCATGCGGTTTACTATGCGTTCAGCGCCATCCACTGGCAGGCGCAGGGCATCGATGGGCGTTGGTTCGGCATCCTGTGGGGTGTCGGTGTGATCGCGGAGGTCGTCCTGTTCGCCTATGCAGGCCGCGTGCTGAATCGTATCGGTGCACTGGCGATGATCGGCATTGGCGCGCTCGGCGGGGTGGTGCGCTGGGGCATCATGGCTGCGGATCCCGGGTTTGCAACGCTGCTCTTTGCGCAGCTTCTGCATGGGTTGACGTTTGGGGCAACACATCTGGGAACGGTGCACGCGATTCAGGAGCGTGTCGCGCCGGAGCGGGCGGCGAGTGCCCAGTCGCTACATTCCGCGCTCAGCTCCGGCGTCTTGATGGGGCTTGCGATGATGCTGGCCGGCAGCCTCTATCATGCGTTCGAGGGCGTGAGTTATCTCGTCATGATGGTACTGGCGATAATCGGTGGCGGCCTTGT
>CAZWCL010000250.1:0-5686 GCA_964632265.1 uncultured Hyphomicrobiaceae bacterium
TGCATGCCGCGAACGTTCGGTTACGATTTCAATCCTCTGAGTGTATATTTCTGCATTGCAAGCGATGGCCAGCTCGCCGCCGCGATTTACGAGGTCAACAATACGTTCGGCGGGCGCCATACATACGTCATACCGGTGGAACAAACGCAGCGTGGGCCGGCGGCCAGCGGCGCCGTGATGCAGAAGTGTGCCAAGACGTTCTATGTGTCGCCGTTCATGGACATGGGCCTTGGGTATTCATTCAACATTGCACCGCCCGGCGAAAAGGTTGCGTTCTCGATACGGGTTTCGAAAAGTGATAAGCTAATAATTACGGCGTCTGTGAATGGTGCGAGACGCCAGCTTGAGGATCGCAAACTTCTACAGCTCGGCTTTACTCATCCCTTGGTTGCACAGAAAGTGACGGGCGCCATATACTGGAATGCATTGATGTTGTGGTTGAAGGGCTTCGGCGTTAACCCGGCAAAACCGAGCCGGGAAAACACGGTGTCCATTATTCGATCTGGCGACTAGTACTGACGTATGGAAGATACTGGTAGAACCGACTCGCACGCTCTGCCGTCTCTGGCGCTCACTCTTCTGCGCCGGCGGATTCAAACCCAACTCAGCGATTGGGATCATGGCCGGCTAGAACTCGAACTCCCAAACCGCGAGACGATAGTTCATACAGGTGCCAGTGCCGGCCCGCAGGCGGTTATCAAACTCAACAAGTGGCGGATGCTGCCGCGACTATTATTTGAAGGCGAGGTTGGCCTCGGACGCGGCTATGTCGAGGGTGAATGGTCTACGCCGGACCTACCAGCGGTGCTTGCGTACGGCCTGGCCAACGAGACTGCACTGCTCGGCCGTAGTGGCGGCTGGCGTATGGCGCATCTGTTCAACCGCTTCGGACATCGGCGAAACGCGAACACAAAGCGCGGTAGCAGGCGCAATATTGCCGCCCACTATGATCTCGGCAATGCGTTTTACGCTCAGTGGCTCGATGATGAAATGCTCTACTCGTCAGCGATATTCGAGAACGGCGCGGATAGCCTTGAAATCGCGCAGCGCCGCAAACTCGACCGGGTGGTCGACCTAATGTCGCTCAAGCCGGGACATTCCGTTTTGGAGATCGGTTGCGGGTGGGGGGCGCTCATCGGACGGATGGTCGATGCCGGAGCCAGCAGCGTCACGGGTATATCATTGTCGCGGGAGCAGATCGGTTACGCTCGGCAGCGTTTCGTCGAGAGCCAGATAGATGAGCGCGCGCAGATCGCTCATCAGGACTACCGCGATGTGACCGCCCGGTTCGACAGAATCGTTTCAATTGAGATGTTCGAAGCCGTCGGCGAAAAGTATTGGCCCGTGTTCTTTGAACAAATCACGCGGTGCTTGAACCGCAATGGCGCCGCGGTGCTCCAGATCATAACAATCGCGGAAGATCTGTTCGAGAGCTACAAACAACGGCCCGACTTTATACAACAGTACATTTTTCCGGGTGGCATGTTACCGACGGTGTCGCGCGTGAGGACAGAGGCGGAAAAGGCGGGGCTCGCGGTTGTGCATTACGAACCGTTCCGTCTTAGTTACGCACGAACGCTAGATGAATGGCATCATCGCTTCGAGAAGGCTTGGCCCGAAATCGAAAAGCTGGGTTTCGATCTGCGCTTCCGGCGCATGTGGGATTATTACCTGGCCTATTGCGCGGCAGGTTTCCGACACGGATCAATCGACGTCGGTCTCTTTCGGCTGGAGCCGATGCGTTCCATTTAAAGGTACTGGCGACGTCTTGGACGTCGCCAGGCACCAGTCTAGGACAGAAAGCGCAGAGGAGAGGGGTCGAAGACAAACGCTGAAGAGCCGCTATACCTTGCGCAGTTCAGGTAGTAATTCGTCCGAGATGAGGCGCATACTGGCGAGCGAATGGTAGAGCGGCATGCCGATCCAATTTGTCCGGATCAACAGGTGGTTGATGCCGAATTCTTCCCAGTAGGGCTTAAGCTGTTCATAGCATTCTTCCGGTGAACCGAGGACAAAGCGGTCCGCGGCCAACTTGTCGAACGACTGTGTAAAATCCTCGTTCTTGTCGGGCATGACTTTGTCCTGCCCCCACTTCGCATAATCCTTATACTTGCCCTCTAGATAGGGGGCCGCCATCTCGATCGCGGTTGCGCGGTCCTTTGCGCAGTAGACCTCCTTGACGATGGGCAGCTCGGCCGGAAACGGCTTGCCGCTCGCCTCCAACTCTTCACGGTAGACCTCCATCTGGCGGCGAATGGTGCTGGTTGCTGCATGCGGATTGATGAACCAGCTGTCACCGAGACGAGCGGCGCGGCGGATGGCTGGATCGTTGTTGGCTGCAATCCAGATTGGCGGACGCGGCTTTTGTACCGGGCGAATGTTCATGTGAACATTGTCGAGGGTGCATTCGGGGCTCGAATAACTCACGCGCTCTTCGGTCCAGAGGCGCTGGACGAGATCGAGGTAGGATTCGGATTTCCTAACTCGCTCTCCTTTACGCACACCGAAAGCCTCGAACTCGACGTCACGATAACCAAGACCAACGCCGAAAATGAAGTTGCCGCGGCAGATGATATCGAGTGAAGCGATCGTCTCGGCGGTGTAGACAGGGTTGTGAAGATTGAGCAGAAGAATGCCCAGCCCCAGCTGCATGTCGCCGGCTTCGGCTGCCATTCGTGCCAGAAACGGCACGATCTGGAGCATCTGGTTATTGCCCTCGTTGAGGTAATGCTGGCCGAACATCACGCTGTCCCAGCCACGGTCACGAGCGTGGTGCAGCATGACGATCTGATCGTCGAGTTTGCTCACCATGTCAGCATCGAGATGCTGTTGGTTGGTGAGGAAGATTCCCACTTTCATACCGGCCCTCCGCGGCGTGTCTCAAGAGTCAGCACCGGGGCAGCCCAATGCCGGCCCGGTGCCTGTCCAACTGACGCTACGACAACAGCCAACCGCCGTCGACATCAACGGTCGTGCCGGTGACGAAATCGTTCTCGATCACAAAGATGATGCCCTGCGCCACCTCTTCCGGCTTGCCGGGGCGCGGGATGAGATTGTTCTTCGTGACGTTTTCATACATCTCACGGCGCGCGTCTCCTTCGAGGGCAACCATCGGGGTGTCGATGGTACCTGGCGAGACGACGTTGATGCGGCGTGGAGAAAGTTCGCGGGCAATGGCACGGACCAGCGCTTCGACGGCGCCGCCAACCGAAGATATCGCAACTTGGCCGGGCTTGCATTTGCGTGCCGGCGAGCCGGAGACCAGGACGATCGCGCCATTATCAGGCACATGCTTTGCACCGTGACGCACGACGTTGGCGTAGCCCCAGAGCTTAGCGAATGAGCCCTTGTAGCCTTCCATGTCCATCTCAAGGAACGGGCCGGCCGCGCGGGCACCACCGGTCGCAGCGCTGACGAGTATGTCATAAGGCGCGTGCTCGTCGAGCATTTTGGCGACGGCTGCCTCGTCGGTGACGTCGCAGGCAGCAAGCGTCACGCCTGCCGGCATATCGCCGGCCTTGTCCGGATTGCGGCTGACCGCGATCACAGTCGCCCCCTTCTCGATCAACTGTTTTGTCGTCGCCAGTCCGATACCCGAGCTGCCACCGAAAACGATTGCCTTCTTGCCTTGGATGTCCATGCATCGATCTCCCTTTTTTCCGTCGTTGATGATTGCAGTTATTAAGTGCGTGACTTTCAGGTGGACGTCCGCTCAGTTCGAATAGTCGCGCTCGTCCGCGATGACTTTGCCATCGTTTGGCAGCGTGCCGGGTTGGACCAGTTGAACGGCGCCCTTCAGTTTGGTGACGTCCTGCAGTGTGGCCGAGACAAGTTCGGCGTAGGTGGGGTCCGGTGTGGTGGATTCTGCGTGAAGTGTCATGGCATCCTGTTCGCCGTCGCGCGTGACGACAAGACGGACACGTGAAAGTTCGCCGTGGCGTGCTGCCACCGCGGCGACCTGCTCAGGGTGAACAAACATGCCCTTGACCTTGGTCGTCTGATCGGCGCGGCCCATCCAGCCTTTAATGCGTGCATTGGTGCGGCCGCAAGGGCTCGCGCCTGGCAGGACCGCAGAAAGATCTCCGGTGGCAAGCCGGACCATCGGATAGTGACGATTGAAGACCGTGACGACGACTTCGCCGACTTCGCCTGGCGCGACGGGGTCGCCAGTGCCTGGCCGCACGATCTCGAGAATGAGGCCCTCGTCGACGACCATTCCCTCAAGGGCGGGGGTTTCGTAGGCGATGACGCCGGCGTCAGCCGTCGCGTAGACCTGATAGGTGGAGATACCACGGTCCCGGTATTCCTGGCGCAGCGAAGGGAACAGCGCGCCGCCGGAGACCAGGGCACGTTTGAACGACGACACATCGCGGCCTGCCTCGGCAGCTTTGTCGAGAAGGATCTTGAGATAGTCCGGCACGCCGACGTAAGCGTTGGGCGCCAAGTGAGCAATCGCCTCAAGTTGCTGTTCGGTGTTGCCGGGGCCGGCGGGAATGACCGTGCAGCCGAGCGAACGTGCGCCAGCGTCAAGTATCCAGCCACCCGGCGTCAGGTGATAGGCAAACGTATTATGGACGATATCGCCTTTGCGAAAGCCGGCCGCATAAAGCGCGCGGGCCGAACGCCACCAATCCTCGCCCAAGCCTTCCGGCTCGAAAATCGGACCCGGTGACATGAATACACGGCCCGCCGGCAGATCGCCGCCGACCGATAGACCGCCGAGCGGCGGCTTCGCGACCTGCAGAGCCTTGACGTCACCCTTGCGGATGACGGGGAGATGCGAGAGCGCCTCGCGCGACGTGATTTCTTGAGGATCAATGCCGTCGAGGTGGTGGCCCCACGCCGAGGCATTTTCCATGACGCGCTCGAGGAAGCCCGGCAACATATTAAAATGTGCGATTTCACGCTGCTCGGGATCGCGTGTCTCGAGGTGGTCGAAATAGTCAGCTGGGCTGGTCATGAAAAGGCTCGCGGTGACAAACGTTTGATTTCATCGTCGAGAGTTACCCCATGCGTTGCGATGAGGAAAGGAGTGGGCTGTCATCTCTTCGCTCACGCGTGTTCAGCCAGCCGCGTTGGCCTATTGTTTTCGTTCGCTGGCCGTAGCGTCCGGAGAAGCTGGCCGCGCTTGCGCATGCACGGCGCCAGGTGCCGGCTCGCGTGCGCTCCCCGAGGGCTCTTGGGCCTTCTTGAGGTCAAGGGATCAAGGGGCCAGGGGGGGCCAGGGTACAACAGGCTCGCGCGTGAGGCGCGATCGTCGGTATCAGCTCAGCCAGCGTTTGCGGCGCTTGTAGCTCTTGACGTCGCGGAAGCTTTGTTTGTCGCCGCCGGAAAGGCCAAGGTAAAACTCTTTGACGTCTTCGTTCTCGCGAAGGTCTTCGGCTTTGCCATCCATGACGACACGGCCGTTTTCAAGGATGTAGCCGTACTGGGCGTATCTCAGTGCCACGGTGGTGTTCTGTTCGGCGAGAAGAACCGAGACGCCCTGTTCTAAGTTGATCTTCTTAGTGATCTCGAAAATCAGTTCGACAAGCTGCGGGGCAAGGCCCATGGACGGTTCGTCGAGAAGGATCATCTGCGGGTTCGACATCAAAGCGCGGCCAATGGCGCACATCTGCTGTTCCCCCCCGGACGTGTAGCCGGCAAGCGATTTGCGGCGCTCTTTCAAACGCGGGAAATAATCATA
>CAZWCL010000251.1:0-5657 GCA_964632265.1 uncultured Hyphomicrobiaceae bacterium
TGAAGGCTGGGCGGGCGTCCTCGCCGAGTCCGAGGAAACGGGCGACGCGGGCGGCGAAGTCGCGGACATCCTCGTCCGAGAAGGCGTTGCCGAGGGAAAGCATCGGGACGGCGTGACGGATTTTGCCGAAGGCACCCGAGGGCGCAGCGCCGACCCTTTGCGACGGGCTATCGGCGCGCACCAGTTCCGGAAAAGCGGCCTCCAACGCATCGTTGCGCTGGCGCAGGTGATCGTACGCGGCGTCTGAAATCTCCGGCGCATCGTCGCTGTGATAGAGGGCGTCATGGCGCGCGATCTCGGCTGCGAGAAAAGCGAGTTCGGTCGCGGCTTCTTCTGGCGAAAGATCGCTGACGGGAAGATCTAATGTGGCCGGTCTGGACATGGCGGGAAGCATAGTCAACGGCGCCTAGTCCCGCCACAGTGGCCTTGGGGGCATCAAAACAAGTCAACAGATTTCGAGCGATCCATTGACGGCGCGCGAGCCCTAGAGCTTGATCGTCGGGATCTTAATATTTTTCCAAGTGCGGGACAGCCAGGAGCCCGTGTCCTCGCGGGGTTTCAGGCCACCGGACTGTAGAAGGACGTAGGCATCCTTATACCAGCGCGAGTCGGGGAAGTTGTGGCCGAGGACGGCGGCTGCCGTCTGGGCCTCATTGCCGATACCTAGTGCCATGTAGGACTCGGTCAGCCGCATAAGGGCTTCCTCGACGTGCTTGGTGTCGGGATAGTCGGAAACGACAGTCTTGAACCGGTTAATCGAGGCCAGATAGTTGCGCCGATTCAGGTAATAGCGACCGACGTCCATTTCCTTGGCGGCCAATGCGTCACGTGCGATGCGGATGCGATTGTCCGCCTGCTTGGCATATTTGCTTTCCGGATAGCGCGATTTAAGCGTTTGCAGTTCTTTTAGGGCCTTTAAAGCGCTGCCCTGGTCATTCTGCGGCCCGTTCATTTCCTCGAAATGACACGAAGCAATGATGTGGTGGGCGAACGGTGCTTCCTTGGTGCCGGGATGCATCGTCGTGTAACGGCGGGCCGTCGCGATGGCCTCCGGGAACTTGCCAGCGCGGAAATAGGCATAAGCCGCCATCACCATGGCGCGGCGCGCTTCCGGCGCATACGGGTGGTCGCGATCGAGGTCTTCGAACTTCTTGGCTGCCCTCTCGAACTTGCCACGGTTCAGGTAGCTGTCAGCCGTCGCGTACATCTTGCCCGGCGGATCGGGATTGAGAAGCTTCGAGGCATCCTTGTTCGTCGATGAGCACGCCCCCAAGGCCAGCGATCCACTGAGGATCACTGCCATACATATCCGACTAAACGTGGTGTCGACGGTCATCAAACAACTCTATTCATCGCGTACGCGGCACTCGTTGAGGAT
The DNA here is from genome assembly GCA_964632265.1 of uncultured Hyphomicrobiaceae bacterium. GTDB lineage: Bacteria > Pseudomonadota > Alphaproteobacteria > Rhizobiales > Hyphomicrobiaceae > CAJQQK01. Next base: position 1,379 of record CAZWCL010000251.1, read on the forward strand.
GTTTCGCAGATTCGCCGTGCCGGCGGCAGTGCTAAACCGAAATCATCGAATTGTGCCAACGAGACGGCAAAGTGTGACGATGAGACGACACCGGACATCGGTGCGTCTTGTCCGCTACAATATCGCTGCCATCCGGTACTGCTCCGCCACGGCTGCATGTTACTTGCCGACAGCGAGGGCCCATTCCGGAGCGCGTTGCGCCGTTCGCGCCATCACAGGCTCACGTGCTGTTGCGGGGGCTTCGACGACTGTCCATGCGCTCGAGTCAGCGAACAGAGCTTGAAGAACATGCGAATTCAGGCGGTGGCCGCCACGCATGGACCGGTAAGCGCCCAGAATCGGGCGGCCGGCAAGAGCAAGATCGCCGATCGCGTCCAGCATCTTGTGGCGCACGAATTCCTTTGGATAGCGCAGTCCCTCAGGGTTGATGATCTTGTCGTCGCCGATGGCCACGCTGTTGTCGAGGCTCGCGCCCAATGCCAGACCGGCCTTCCAGAGCTTCTCGACATCCGACATAAAGCCAAAGGTCCGCGCACGGGCCAGCTCGGTGCGGAAAACACCCGGCGTCATTTCCCAGGCAATGCGCTGAGAGCCGATCAGTTTGGTTTCAAAATCGATCTCAACGTCGAGATGGAAGCCGGCGTGCGGTGCGAGTTCGCCCCAGCAATCGCCCTCATCAACGCGGATCGGCTTCAGCACCTTGATGTATTTGCGTGAAGCCGCCTGGCGGCGCGTGCCGACATCATCGATAGCTTCGACGAAGGCGTGTGAGCTGCCATCCATGATCGGAACTTCTTTGCCCTCGATCTCGATGTAGCAGTTGTCGATTCCAAGACCGCTGAGCGCGGCAAGGAGATGTTCGACAGTGCCGACTGTGACGCCGCTCTCGTCACCGATGACGGTACACAGCGTCAGGTTTTTCACCTGATCAACGTTGGCGGGGATCTCGGCAATGATCCGACCGCGTTTGGAAACCATAAACCGGTAACCGACATCGGCTTCCGCCGGATGCAGCACCATCGAAACCGGCGCGCCGCTATGAACACCGACACCGCGCAGTTCTACTTCATGCGCGATCGTCGATTGTTGCGACACAACGTGTGAATTCGGCATTTAGCTGCCCCTCGACCCGTGTGTTTACCTTCGAGCATCAACCAGATTTCAGGCCTGTTCGAAGGCGTCCCCCAAAACCAGCGCAGAGCTGTTTTCGGTCGGCGTTTCCCTATCACCGTTGCGAAAACTCGATACGCGGCTTCACGACATGGTTGATAGCGCGTCCGCGAAAAGCGGGACAAATCACGCTTAATTACATTGTGTTACCAACCGCAACCGGACGTTGCCCCGCAACCACAATTCTATGTGACCAGATCGCAACACACATTGGCTTCCGCGGCAGAGCGCCCAAAACGCCACTTAGTCGGGCGGATCACAAAGACATCCTTAACTACGAACTTAGTGATATTTTTGCCCAAGGCCGTTTTGCATCGCGGGCAGAAAATTTCATACTCAGACTGATTATTTCGATTTGTTACAGGCCTAAACGGACGAATTCGCCAATGACGACCGAATCACCGCCGGCCGGTGCCCGTTAAACGGCGCAGCAAACCTTGGCGTGGTTGTGGCGCGGCGTCGCTGGATTCGGCTTTGGCTTCGCGTGCCCGGGCGGCGGCGCGCTCAACCGCGGACGGGCCGGGTGGCCGCGCGGATTGGTCCAAGCCGGCTTCCCGGCGCTCAGGTGCTGGGGCCGGCGTTCGAGCCTTGTCCGTGTTCGTTGCCTCTTCCATCCTGGCGAAGTATTCGCGCTGCGCGACTTCTGGGAACTCGCTAACGTCCGGCATGCGTGGCGCGCTGCGGCGAACCACGACGGGCGGTGCCGGATCGAAAGCCGCTGCCTCGTCGGCGGGCTTAGAGCGACCGGTCGGCAGGGGCGGCGGGCTCGGGGATTCACCGCGTGGCTTGGCGAACCCCTCCTCGACGACGACACCGTCCGGCGAGCGCCATGCGTCCGGGCTCGCCCCCGAGCCTTCATCGGCGGCCGACTCCATGGCTTGAGACAAGGCGCGAGCGAATTCGTCGGCTTCGGTTTCGTTCATTTCGTCGGCGGCCTTGGCCCCCGACGGCATTTCTTTTGGAGCCACCTCTTCGGGACCTTTTCGACCCTCATCGCCTGATGCCTCGATCGGCGCGGGTGCCCGAGGCGGCTGGGAAGGCGCCGATTCGCTTGTAGCTTCTTGAGCATAGCTCAACGCCGGCTCATCGTCGGGCGGCGAGTCCGGGGCGACAAAGGCTGGGGCGACAGAGGCTGGGGCAGGGGCGGTCACAGCCGGCTCAAACTGTGCGGCCGGTCTCGTGCCATCGATACCCGCAGCAACGATGGAGACGCGGATGCGGTCTTCCATGCCCTCTTCAGTCGTTGCACCAACGATAATGTTGGCATCCGCGGCCACTTCCTTGCGAATATGGCTGGCGGCCGTGTCCACCTCGTAAAGCGTCAGGTCAGTGCCGCCGACAATAGAGATAAGTAGACCACTGGCCCCGCCCAGCGAAATGTTGTCCAGCAATGGATTAGCGATCGCTTCGTTGGCGGCTGTCATCGCGCGGTCGTCGCCCGAGGCCTCGCCGGTCCCCATCATGGCTGTTCCCATGCCCTTCATGACGGCCTGGACGTCGGCGAAGTCGAGGTTGATCAGACCTTCCTTCACGATCAGGTCGACAATGCAGGCGATACCGGAATAGAGGACCTGATCGGCAAGTCGGAAGGCCTCGGCGAACGTCGTGCGTTCGTTGGCGATGCGGAAAAGGTTCTGGTTCGGAATAACGATCAGCGTGTCGACGACTTTCTCAAGTGCGTCGATGCCGGCGTCCGCTGTGCGCATGCGCCGGGCGCCTTCGAACTGGAAGGGCTTCGAGACGATGCCGACGGTCAGAATTCCGAGATCACGCCCGATCTCCGCTATCACAGATGCGGCGCCAGTGCCTGTACCACCGCCCATGCCGGCGGCGATAAAGACCATATGCGAGCCCGCAAGCTCGGCGCGGATATCTTCTTCTGCTTCGCGGGCGGCGGCTTCGCCGACCTCGGGCCGGGCTCCCGCGCCCAGGCCCTCCGTCAGATTGGTGCCAAGCTGGATACGGCGCTCGGCGTTCGACATGCCAAGCGACTGAGCGTCCGTATTGGCGACAACGAACTCGACACCGTCCAGGCGCGTCGCGATCATGTTGTTGATCGCATTGCAGCCTGCGCCGCCGATGCCGACCACGGTGATCCGTGGTTTGAGATCCATCACTTTCGGTGGTCCGAGTTGAATGTTCATCGTCCCTTGCGTCCCTCGCGGCTCGCTCCGGCCCCGTTTTGGAGGCGAAGCAGGATCGCGTCAGGTCCAGCGGCGCTCTAGAAGCTCTCGCGCAGCCACTGTTCCATCCGGTTCAGATAGCCCCCATTCGATACGCGGGATACTGGGCCCCCATACGATTGCGCCATCGGCGACGGCGGCAACGACATAAGCCCGACAACAGCAGAAAACGCGGGACTAACCATACTTTCCGGCAAGCCCTGAACGTACGGCGCTCCACCGAGCCTAACGGGCCGGTCCAACGTACGCACAGCCATATCGACGAAGCCCACCATGCCAGCCGCTCCGCCCGTGACAACTATGTTCGGACCCGGCATTGCCGCCAGATCGCTCTCGGCCAACCGGTCACGTACCAGCGACAACTGGCGCTGAACAAGTGGGCACAAGATCCGATGCAGCTCGCCCCGTGTCGTCTGATAGGCCTCACCTTCCATTTCGCCCGCCAGGGCATACTCGATCATGACGTGCTCATCGGAACGGGCACTGACCAGTGTGCCATAAAGCGTCTTGATTCGCTCTGCTTCTGCAAGTGGGGTCGTCAAGATTCGGGCGATCTCGTAGGTCAGATGGCTGCCGCCGACCGGAATCGTGTCGCAGTAAAGGAACTGGCCATCATTGAAAGCAGCGATGTCGATCACACCGGCGCCGAAATTTATGCAGGTGATGCCGAGTTGGCGTTCTTCGCTGGTTGTCGCGGCCAACGCCGCAGCCAAAGCGGATGGCACATTCTCGCGTACGGCGAGATAGGCGCGGTCGATCAGCAAGGAGAGGTTGCGAATCGGCTTGATGTCCGCGGTGACGACATGCCAGTTCGCAGAAAGCTGCCGTCCGGCGAGACGAAGGGGATCGCGGATGCCCGTTTCACCGTCGAGGAGGAAGGCTGCGCGGTTCATATGGACCATCACACGGTCTTCGGATGTCGCGAA
>CAZWCL010000252.1:0-5653 GCA_964632265.1 uncultured Hyphomicrobiaceae bacterium
TAGCTTGACGTCCCAGGTGCCGCTTTTTGCTGAACAGGGACGAAATGATCAGGTCTCCGCGCATTCTCCACTGTCTGAGGGCCCCCGTGGGCGGTCTGTTTCGTCATGTGCGGGATCTGGCCCGTGAGCAGGTCCGGCGCGGCTATGATGTCGGCGTGGTGTGCGACGGGACGACGGCCGATTCGTTGACCGAGGCGCGGCTGGCACAACTCGATGAGGCGATCACGCTCGGGGTTCACCGGGTCTCGATGGCCCGCGGGTTGGGGCTCAGCGATTTTCGCGCGCTGAGTGAACTACGGCGCCTAATCCAGGCGCTGCAAATCGATGTGGCGCACGGTCATGGTGCCAAGGGGGGGGCACATTCCCGGTTGGCGGCGCGAACACTGCGCTCAAGCGGGCAGGAGGTGACGGCGATCTACACGCCACACGGCGGGAGCCTGAATTACCAGCGAGGTACGGCGGCTTCGCGGCTATTCATGGGGCTGGAGCGTCAGCTTATCGGGGCGACGGATGGCATCGTGTTTGAAAGCGCTTTTGCGCAGGCGCAGTATCTCGCACGAGTTGGTGGAGCGGACCTCAGCCGCCGGGTCGTGTTCAATGGTTTGCCGCCGGAAGATTTTCACGCGGTGGTGCAACATGATGACGCGACGGATTTTTTGTTCATCGGCGAGTTGCGCGATATCAAGGGGGTCGATGTTCTCTTGAAAGCGCTGGCGGGCGTGCGTGCGTGCATACCGGCGACGCTGACGGTCGTCGGTGAAGGCGCGGAGCGGGCGGCGCTGGAAAGGCTCTCTGGAGAACTCGGTATTTCGGGTGCTGTTCGGTTTGTCGGGGCCTTACCCGCGCGCGAGGCTTTTGCAATGGGCCGCGTGGTGGTCGTACCGTCGCTGAAGGAAAGCCTGCCCTATATTGTGCTCGAAGCCGCGGCCGCGGGATTGCCGGTCATTGCGACGAATGTCGGGGGAATCGGCGAAATCGTGGCCGGAACGGAAACCGAACTCGTGCAAAGCGGCAATCCGGATGCCCTGGCGGCGGCCATGGCCAAGACACGGGATGCGCCGGAACGCGCTTGGGCGCTGGCTGCGGCGTTAAAGGCGCGGGTCGCGTCAGAGTTTACGATCACGACAATGGCCGACGGCATCTGTGCGTTCTATGCAGATTGCCGTGTTTCGGCGCCGGCACGGGCCGCCTGACGGCCTAGTACGCGCCGCACGTCTCGGCGCTACAATCCGGTACGGGGCCACTGCAGGTTACTGCTCGAGCCACCTGCCGGGGCGACGACATAATACGTACCTTCACGATACTGGCGCAGTATCATCGAGCGGACTTCGTTGCGGCCATGCTTGTCGAAGCGGACGCGGCCATGGAACGTGTCGAGGTCGGTGTCACTCAAAGCGTCGCGGACGGCGCCAGGGTCGACGACGCCGGCACGCTTGAAGGCATCAGCGATAACAAAGAGGGCAACCGCGGCCTGCGTGGCTTCACGCGGGATTTCGCGTTTCTCGTATGAGACGAACTCTTCCCGGAATGTGTCGATGAAAGCGGCGGCGTCGCCGAAACCGGTCGCGTCATGTTCAAGTGACTTCACCCGGTGGCTCCCGCACAAAATGTTGTCGGCCGCGGCACCGTAGTGTTTTGCAAGCTCTATTGTCTCGCAGCTGAGGAGCATCGTCATCGGGAGGGGGACGTTGGCGGCAAGCGTCTGATCCAATACTTTTCGGGTGGCGCGCGTTGGCGCCAGGATCATTAGAAGATCTGCATGGGTGTTTCTGATGGCGGACGCGGCGGCATTTATTGTCGAGGGGTCGTCGGTGCGGATCTCGTCGGTCATGATGGTCATGCCGTTTCGCGCTGCCTGAAGCTCGGCTGTCTGGGCGAGGGAGCGATAATAGGGGGCGGCGGCATGAACCAGGACAGTTCGCAATTGTTTGGCGGTTCGTCCGGTGTTGACGGCGATGCGGGCTGTGCTCTTGAAGAGATCGACGAATTCGCTGGGCGAAGGCGGGACGAGGGTGAAGGTGTGTGGACGCGACGAATTTAGCGCGCTCGGGCCAACGGGGAATGGCTGGATAAGCGGCATTTTCGCGGCGTTGGCAATACGAGACACCTGCGCGAATACTTTCGAACTGGTTGGCCCGACGATTAATCTGACCGCATCCTTATCGATCAGTCGGCGGGCGAGTTCGGCGCCGCGCGTGGGATCGGATTCGTCGTCGTAGGTAATGATGCGAAAGTCGTAGCACTTCCCACGCATCTGGATACCGCCGGCTTTCGAGAGGATCGAAGCAGCGTGGGCCAAGCCGCGTTTCGCGTGAATGCCGTTGCCGGCGTCGGGTCCGGTAAGCGAGAGGATGGAACCAAGTATGATTTCGCTGCAGGAGGCCGCCGCCGGTGCGACGGCCGAGCCTGCCAGCAACACGGCGCTCAGGGCGCCAATTGTCCACCGCCACAACATCGAAGCCTCGATCGTCGTCATTAACGAGAAGCGCTACGTGACTCACAGTAGAGCCTTTCTAGGAGCAGATGGATAGTCTCAATCCCCCAGATTCTTTTGTTTGCTGCGAAATTTGCCGGTTGCGGCCTGAAAGTGTTGGAAGGGAGACGCGATCGCGGGGAATCGCAAGTTTGTTTGTCACTATTGCAGTGAAACTCTTTCGCAACTGAATTGTCTTGGGGGCGTTATCCCGGCCGGATGATGTTGACGGCGGGCGCATCGAGAGAATAGTTGGCCGCTCCTTCCATCCATGGCGAAAAAGACCCGTGACCTCTCATCTCGCGCAGAAGACCGAGGCGCTGGATCGCACAGCGTGGTCCGCGGTGGGCTGGCTGGCGGCGCGACCGGTCCTGGCAACGCTGGTCATCGCAGTGATTGCCGTTTTGGCTTATCTGCCGGGTCAGACGAACCTTCCGGCGATTGACCGGACGGAGGGCATGGTTGCGCTCTCGAGCCTTCATGTCGTGGAGACGGGTGATATCTGGCGTCCGCGATGGGAGGCCAATGTCCAGCGTACGCGCCCGATCGGCGTTTTCTGGGCGCAGGCGCTGAGCCTCGCCGCGCTGGGCGATAGCGCCTGGAACGACATCGCGAGCTATCGCTTGGCGTCGATGCTGGCGACGGTGCTGGGTGTTCTGTTGATGTTCTTGCTCGGGCGATGGCTTGTGCCGCCGGCCGCGGCACTGATGGCGAGCGTTCTTGTCGGTATAACGCCGATCGTGGCGCTACATGCCCAACTTGCTATTGCCGAGCCCCTGATCCTGCCGACGACCGTTGTCGCTGGACTGGCGCTGCTGGCGGTCTACCAGGATGCCCGCCGCGCCAGATGGGCCGGTTGGCTCGGCGCTTTCTGGTTGGCGCTGGGGCTTAGTACTTGGTTCAATGCCCTTGCTGTCGTTTTGCTTGCTTTTGTCGTGGTTGCAACGCTTGCGCTGGCCGACCGAAGCCTGAAATTCGTGCGTCGACTCCGGCTGGGGTTCGGGCTGCCGCTCCTGATCTTTCTCGCCATCCCATGGTTGGCTGCGATCTGGCATATCGATGGTGGGACGCTCTATCGCGGTATGTCGCCCTTTGCCGTGCTTGATGCGCTGGAGGGGGGGCAGGCGATGAAGTTCGACACCGTGCATGGGGTGTTCGTTCTCACCTTGCTGCTCGGTTTTGTGCCCGTTGCGCATCTGCTCGGACCGGTGGTCGTGAAGGCCTGGTCAATGCGGCGCGACCGGACGGTGCGGTTCCTGCTGGTCTGGCTGGCCGCGCCGGTCATCGCGCTTGAGATATTCTCCAATAAGGCGCCGCTTTATACGGTGCAGGCGGTGATGCCGGCCGGCGCGTTATTGGTGGCGCTCATGATTGCGCGTCATGGCATATACGCGCAGCGGATCGTGGCGTGGCCGGGCATGTGTTGGGGGACGGTCGTCTTGGTCGGTGTGATCGCGCCGATCGGGTTCGGCGGCATTTTATGGGTGACCGCGACGCCTGTCGGGCCAGGACTTGCCGGTGGGTTCCTGCTTCTGGCCGTGCTTTTCGTCGGTGCCGCCTGGGTCTCGACGAAAGGTCAGGGAATGGCATGGTTCGCACTCGCGGCTGCTGGCACGCTGGTCTTTACGGTCTGGTTCAACGGCGTGCTGATGGCGGGGCTCGCGAACTTCTGGACAGCGCCTCAAATCGCCAAGCTGGCCGATGCGATCGAGATGTGTCACGGGGGCGGGCGACGGCCGGAGATATTGATCAGCGGGTTTCGTGAGCCAAGCCTTGCGCTGCGGCTCAGGGGGCGGGCGGAAATCGGCCGCCCGTCGGCGACGGGGCGCGCCTGGGCCAATGCTCGGGCGGGGTATGCCATCGTAGAGGCGCGGCGGCGCGGTGCTTTCGACGAGGCAGCAATGGCCGCCGGCGCGCCGAAGCCGGAGGCGGTGGGAGGATGTGCGGCCGCGTTGAACCTGGCGCGTGGCTGCTTTCTCTCCTTCGAGGTCATCCGGCCGCGGGCCGGTGCGCTGCGGCCGAAATGCGACCTGCCACTGAAGATGCACTGCCGCGCGCGTCAGGACCAGGTGGCGCGCCTTCTCAATATCAAGCACTGCCAGTGACTAGGCCCTTTGCGATCGCCGACATGATTGATTGGTCAGACGGCTGCGCCCGGACGGGAAATGCCGCAGTGGTGGCCTTGATCCGGGCTCGAAATACCAAACCTCCTTGGGTAAGAAAATCCACGTGTTTGCGCCCGAGGAGGGGCGGGACGAGTGGCGAGGCGCTTCGGGGTTGCGACGACGTGTCATCGCGGCAATACTAGAAGGCTTTGAAGTCGGCCCGGCGACGCCGAAATCAGGCCTGATTATGCGAACCAGAACAAGAAACTGACAGGGAACCAGCCATGCCGTCAGACGTCATGAGCCGTCCAAGAACGAGCGGTGTCGAGCCGACCGATATCAATGATCCGCAATACTTTCACAAGGTCGTCGACTGTCAGTGGGCGTGTCCGGCGCACACGCCAGTGCCGGAGTATATCCGTCTGATCGCACAGGGGCAGTATGCTGCCGCGTACATGTTGAATTGGGAAAGCAATGTTTTCCCGGGAATACTGGGGCGGGTGTGTGACCGGCCATGTGAGCCCGCATGCCGACGCGGGCGTGTCGAGGACACGCCTGTTGCGATCTGCCGCCTGAAAAGGGTTGCCGCCGACTACAAGGGTGACATCGAACAGTTCATGCCGGAAATGCCGGCGGCAAAAAATGGCAAGCGGATTGCGCTGCTGGGTGCCGGGCCGGCGTCACTGACGGTTGCCCGCGATCTGATGCCACTTGGCTATGACGTTACGCTCTATGAGAAAGATCCCGCCGGCGGTGGGCTGATGCGCACCAATATCCCAGCATTCCGGCTGCCGATCGCGGTTCTCGACGATGAAATCGATCGTGTCATCAATTTTGGTGTGAACGCGAAGTTCGGTCACGAAATTACAAGCCTCAAGTCCGTGCTCGACGAAAATTACGACGCCGTATTCGTTGGCACCGGGGCTCCGCGCGGCAAGGATCTCGATATCCCGGGCCGTGAAGAGGCCAGCGCGAATATTCACATCGGTATCGACTGGCTGACGTCGGTCGCCTTCAAGCACACCGAGAGTATCGGCAAACGCGTCGTCGTGATTGGCGGCGGCAATACGGCGAT
>CAZWCL010000253.1:0-5652 GCA_964632265.1 uncultured Hyphomicrobiaceae bacterium
ATCGCCGATGGCGGGCGCGATGCGTTCTACACCGGCGAGGTCGCGGAAGACATCGTCGCAACCCTGAACGCAGTGGGCGGCGTCCACACACTCGATGATTTCGCAGCCCAACGCGGCTCCGCATCGTATTTGGAACCAATTTCGGTCGCCTATCGCGGCCTCGAAATCGTTGAGTTGCCACCGAATAACAACGGCGTCATTGTCCTCATGATGTTGCGCATGATGGAGCGTCTCGGTCCGCTGGGTGATGACCCGAACGGCCCCGAGCGCCATCACACGATGCTCGAGGTTGCCCGCCTCGCCTATGCCATGCGCGACGAATTCGTTGCTGACCCTGCCATGGCCGATGTACCAATCGGCCATATGATTTCGGATTCGACGATCGATGAACTGGTTTCGCGCGTTGACCGATCACGCGCACGCCCCGACATCGCGCCGCTTCCCCAGCCGAAAGGCTCCGACACGGTCTACCTGACCGTCGTCGACGAGAGCGGCATGGCGGTGTCCTTCATCAACTCGCTGTTCTCCGATTTCGGCTCCGGCATTGCCGCACCGAACAGTGGCGTAATGTTGCAGAACCGGGGGCAGGGCTTCGTCGTCAAGCCAGGTCATCGAAACTGTGTCGCACCGCGCAAGCGTCCGCTGCACACGTTAATCCCGGCGCTGGCGATGCAGGGTGGCGAGTGCGTGATGTCGTTCGGCGTCATGGGCGGCGCCTTCCAGCCCGCCGGTCACGCTCACGTGCTCGCAAACATGCTCGATTACGGCATGGATGCCCAGGAAGCTCTCGACAGCCAGCGCGTCTTTTTCGACAAGGGCAAGGTTTTTGTCGAACAGCAGGCCTCCGCAGCGCTTAAAGATGGTCTGGCCGCGAAAGGACACGAGATCGCGGTGCGTAAATTGCCGTGGGGCGGTGGCCAGATCATCCAGATCGACCGCGCGCGTGGCGTCAAGATCGGCGCATCGGATCCCCGCAAGGACGGCTGTGCGTTGGGCTACTGATCAGCTTGAGGCCTGTTGGCGTACCGTTGCGCTTTCGTGCCTCAGCGCGTCAAGTATCGGGTCGAACGCCTCTTCGTCGCGTGTTTCGGGATAGATCATGTAGACGGGGTAGATGAATTTGCGCGCACGCACCGGTGTGCGCAGGCGCCCCCGCTTGAGATACGGCCGCGCCATTCTGAGCGGGCAATATCCCCACGAAGGCGTCCTCAGCAGATAGTCGAGACCGATTGCGCCGACGTCGAGACTGAGCCCGGGATTGGCGTGCTCGGGGAAGGCGGCGGCATGATCCTGCTCGAACTCCGCCCCCCAGTCGAAGAAGACGTAATCGCTCGCCCGCCGCCTCTGACCTGCCTTCAAGCTGGCAACCAGGACGAACTCCTCATCAAAAAGATGCTCTGAGACGAGCCCCGGCAACTGGAGCGCGCGATAGGTGATTGCCATGTCGAGCGTGCCATCAAGCATGCGCTGCGTCAGATACGCCAGATCCATCGAGCGGGCATCGACGGCGATATCGGGGATGTTCGTCCGCAGGAATGAAATCCAGTTCAGCAGAAAGCCATCCCAAAGGCTGCGCGGCGCGCCGACAAGCAGACGGTCCCGGTGAACATCAGCCTTGCTGGCGTCGATCTGGGCGGTATGCCAGACCCGGACGAGGGCAAGGGCATGTTTGCGAAATTGCTCCCCCGCCGTCGTTAACGTCGCGCCTGATTTCGAACGCTCGAACAGCTCACGGTCGAGCTGTTCTTCGAGAGAGCGAATTCGCGCGCTGACCGTGGACTGCGTTAGGCTCATGCGCCGCGCCGCATCTATGAAGCTGCCTGTTTCAGCAACCGTGAGAAACGTACGCGCGAGATTGATATCCATGACGCGAACCCGTGACGTGTTTGAGTGTCGTCCACGAGGGGTGCTCGTTCGTGACGCAATGCGATGACGTGAACCAACGCTTAAGTCTATCTATCGATAAAACCGATAGCCGTAACCGGAAAATTCCGTTTGTGGTGAAGGTTGAAAAAAATGAGAGTGGCGTGGCATTCGTGCCTGCGCGCGAACCATCCCTGCGCGATAGGCACGGCCAGGAATTGGTTGAAGGAAAGAAGAGCGCATCCGGTCCAACCGAGATGCTTTCCATGAGAAGGGTAGAGTACATGAAGGCACCGGCAAAAAAGAAAACCGCAGCCAAGAAGAAGGCACCCGTCAAAGCCCCACCTTCGAAGTCGACGGCTGCGAAGACGGCAGCGAAAAAGACCGCAGCAAAGAACACGCCGCCCGCCGGCGAAGCTGCTGCGAAAAAGGAGGCAGCGCGTTCCGCTGCACTGGCGAGCGCTTCACGAAAGAGCGTCTCACTGCGACCGGCAACCAAGAAGGTGGCCGCCAAGTCCGTAGCAGCCAAGTCGCCAGCGAAGACGGCCGCCGCAAAGAAGACTGCTGCCAAGAAGGCGCCCGCGCAGAAGGCCGCCGCCAAGAAGACGGCGGCGAAGAAAGCCGCCGCCAAGAAAACGCCAATCAAGAAGACTGCTGTGAAAAAGGCTCTCGCCAAGAAAGGCCCAATCAAGAAAGTTCCGGGCAAGAGGAAGGCGCCAGCTCGCAAGAAGTAGCCGTCGTCTGCAACAAAGCAGCGTAAGCCGTCACGGGCTTGCGCTGCTGCCTTCATACGGGCCACATGACCTGTCATTCCGGCATTGGTTGAGCTGACGAGAGGAAATGATGTGACGCGTAGAGCGGAAAAGACCGTGGCAATCGCCGTTGTTGGCAGCGCTGTGTTGGCGCTGGTCGTCTCGGCGCCTTCCGACGCCGGAGCGGTGACGTTGACCAACCGTGACGATAAAACCCACACCATCGAAGTTCAGGTCAAGAGCTCGCGTCGGAACCACGAATTAGCGCCCGGCAAGTCCCTGTCTGACTTCTGTATTGACGGCTGTATTGTCCGGCTGAATGACACGGAAGACAGCGACTGGTCGCTTGAAGGCAGCGAACGCGTTTCTATCGAGCGTGGCCTTATTTATTATGACGGTGAGGAAACGCCGGCACCGGCTTCAGAGCCGGATGACAAATGATCGAATGATCACGCCGGCGCCTTTTCCCCGATGAGCCGGACATCCCCGAAGATCTCGACGAACGTCTGCCGCAGGGCGGCGTCGACAGCGGCCATGTCAGCCGTTGCGCCGAGGCTTGCGAGACTTGCAACGCCGTGCTCGGCAATGCCGCACGGCACGATCCCGGCGAAGTGGTCGAGGTCGGGGTTTACGTTGATGCTGAGGCCGTGAAAACTAACTGAGCGGCGAACCCGAATGCCGATGGCGGCGATCTTGTCGTCGAGCGGTTCCTCTGTTGCCAGCTCCTGCGATCGTGGCACCCAGACGCCGACCCTGCCCGGCCGGACTACGGCTTCGACGCCGAACCGCGCGGCGGTCGCGATAATCCAGGTCTCGAGTGCCTGCACAAACGCGCGCACGTCGCCGCCGCGCCGGGCGAGGTCGACCATAACGTAGACCACGCGCTGTCCGGGTCCGTGATAGGTGAATTGGCCGCCGCGCCCGGTTTGGAATACGGGAAAGCGATTTGGCGCGATGAGGTCGGCCGGCTTGGCGCTCGTGCCAGCCGTATAGAGGGGCGGGTGCTCGAGAAGCCAGATGAGTTCGGGCGCCTCCCCGGCGGCAATTGCGCCGACCCGCGCTTCCATCTGCGCGATGGCCGCCGGATAGCCGACCGGGCGTGAACTCACCGTCCAGCCGATCGAGCGGGCGGGATTTTGCCGCCCGTGCGTCTTGCCTGTTGAACTGTCTCTGGCGCTACTCATCGCTGGTCCGTTGAAGGGCGCCGTGGCGGCCGCGGAACACATGTCGCTTTCCCGTTCTGAAAGATGGCATGTTATAATTTGTTCGCCTTGCATTTCTCATGACAGCTTGATATTGCAAGCGACTTGGCGTGGAGCAATGCTTCACGTCTCTACCTCAGGCCTCTTTCGAGGCCGACAGTGCGACCGTGGCGGAACTGGTAGACGCGCTACCTTGAGGTGGTAGTGGCCACAAGCCGTGGAGGTTCGAGTCCTCTCGGTCGCACCATTCTGCCTTTCCACAGGCTTTTCCCAGAATTCGTCGTACGTCGTCAATCTCCGTTTGTTCGGTCACATCCCTTTATTGGCGCGTTGGAAAAACGAAATCGGAAAACTCCGCTGCCGCGGTTGATGCATGTCAACGTCCACGGAAACCTTCCGGCGTAGTGTGTGTTTTTTCTGAACTCATTTCGGGAGACAAGCCATGAAAGCGCAAGATATCATGACCAAGGATGTCGTGACGGTGCGCCCGGAAATGACCGTTCACGAGATTGCAACAGTGATGGTGCGCAATCACATCAGCGGCCTGCCGGTCGTTACTAAGGACGGCGACCTTTTGGGCATCATAAGTGAGTCTGATCTAATCCATCGCACTGAACTCGGCACCGAAGCAACGCCACGCGCATTGACCCTGGCACTGGGCGATGCGGGCACCGCAAGAGATTTCGCCAAGGCGCACGGTAAGACGGCGCACGACATCATGAGCCGGCCGGTCGCCACGGTACATTGCGACAGCGACCTCAACGAAGTCGCCGACGTGCTCGAGCGTCGTCGGGTCAAGCGCGTTCCAGTCCTCAAGGATGGGCGCCTCGCCGGCATCATAGCTCGCAGCGATCTCGTTCGGGCCCTCGCAGGCGTTGAAACAACTCCGGTCAACGTCAAGCTCGGAAGTGGCGTCCTTCACGAGGCGATCGGTAATACGCTCAAGGAACAGCCGTGGCTCGACACCAGCTACGTGAGCTATGCGGTCAAAGACGGAAACGTGCAGCTCACCGGCTTCGTTCGTTCCGAGGATGACCGCAAGGCATTACATGTCTTGATGGAGACGATCCCGGGTGTGGGCAGTGTCGATGACCAGCTGAGCGTCGGGGTGCCGATAATCAACTGGGACGGCACCACGGCGTAATAGCCTTGCCGGCCGACGAACGGTTGCGCGAGATACCAACGCGGTATCGTTGGGCACTGGACGTCGGTGCCGGCCGGCGAGTCTTTCAACGAGCGCGTCTTCTTGCCAATTGGTTTCAGATAATCGAAAAGCTCTCGCAGTCTTGCTACCATAATCGTCGCATGAATGAGGAATGGGGCGTGCTATGGCGGAAATCGAATATGCGCGGGTGGTTGGAAGCATCACCTCTGACCAACCATGGCTGGTCCTTGTTCATGGGATGTCGCAAAACCACCTCGTGTTCGATCGCCAGACCGAGGCTTTCTCATCGGCCTTTCGAATTCTTCTCATCGATCTTCCGGGCCATGGACTGGCTATCGATCATGCCGGCCCCTTCGGCCATCGTGAATACGCGGACCACATCACCCAGGCGTTGAACCAACATGGTATCGATTGCGCCCATTACTGGGCAACGCACACCGGTACGGCGGCGGGATTGCTGATCGCAGCCGAGTGCCCTGATCGCTTCCGCTCTCTCATCCTGGAAGGCCCTGTATTGCCGGGGCGGAACGTGCCAAGCGTCACTGCAGAGGTCGCTCGCGTGCGCAAGATAGCGGCTGAAGAGGGTATCGATGCTGCAATCAGTAGCTGGTGGTCCAATGCCCCCTGGTTCAAGCACATGCGCGCCAATCCAGAGGCTTGTCGCGCAGAG
>CAZWCL010000254.1:0-5631 GCA_964632265.1 uncultured Hyphomicrobiaceae bacterium
AACCACGGCCAGATCATCAATGCCCATCTTGCAGGTGCCTACCGGGTGATAGATCGTATCCGCGCGGTCGCGGATGTGACGGGCCCATTCTTCATCGCTCATGTCGTCATGAACACCGAACATTTCGGATTGGCGGTAGGGCTACGACAAGCGGGCGCCGCTGTATTGTCATATCAGTTGGCACGTCGCGCTGTGGGCGCTCGAAACAGGTGATGTCGGGCGCGCGTGGCAACTGGTCGAGGATGATATCCAGCCCAAGCACGCCTGGGGCCCGCCGCTCAATGTGCTGACCGATGCGGCATCTTTTCTGATGCGGGCGGAGCTGGCGGGCGAGCCGCGCCGCGAAGATCTATGGCGCCGGGTGAGCGACTATGCGGTGGAGATCTTTCCGAACACCGGGATCGCATTTGCCGATGTACACGCTGCGCTCGCCCATGCGATCGCCGGTCAATCGGATGCGCTCGAAAAGGTGATCCGTGATGCCAAAGGGCCTGCCGGTGACTGTGTGATTAAAGCCTCTGAGGCGTTCCGGGCTTTTGCCGATCAGAAGTGGGACGAGGCGCTCGCACACCTGGTGCCGGCGATGGCGGATCATGAACGCATCGGGGGGAGCCGGGCACAGCGGGACCTGCTTGAATTCATGTGCGTTGGCGCTCTCTTGAGGCTCGGTCGTGGTGACGAGGCGGAGCGCTTTCTTCTGATGCGGCGGCCGCGGAAGGTCGCCAGTCATCCGGTCGCGGGGCTTGCGATCAACTGAACCGCCAGTGGTTGAACAGAGGGCCGCTGTCCCCCCCGAGCGGGTCGGACGCTGGTAACGGTACGGATGCTATCTCGGCGTGGGCGCGGGCGTAGTCGCCGGAGTTGTCCGCGCGCTTCAGGTCCCAATCTTCCTGACCGGCCGGATAGGCGCCAACGATCCGCAACCCGGACGCCTCCGAAACGCGGCAGTGCCCCCCGCCGGCCGGTATCATGGCGACGGCACGCTGCGGGAATTCGATGATCGGACCGGATGCACCACCGAACTGCACGCTTGCCGGTGCGCCAACGTTGGCGAGGACCTCGTGGGCGCGGGCATGATAATGGTGATAGGGGAAAATGCCGTTGACCCAGGCACCGCGCCAGCCATTGGCTGTAAACAACTCGATCACATCATCCGTCGACGCTGTTTGCGGAAGTGCGTTGCGGCAGATGATGAGCGGCAATGCCGGATTGTTCGGCACCGCACCGTCATCCGCAAGCATGATCGCCTCTATTTCCATGGACGTGTTCCTCTTTGGTCGCGCGTACACGCGTCTGGACCGCGTGGGCGGTATCGCGCATAACTCTGAATTCGGCACTTGGTTCAATGGGTGTCACGGTAACAGACAACAAGAAGCAAGGTGCCATTCATGCTGAAAATCTGGGGTCGTCCGAATTCGATCAATGTGCAGAAGGTCATGTGGTGCGCCAATGAACTCGGCCTCAAATATGAGCACGAGGTCGCGGGCCTTACCTATGGCAAGGTCGATGAACCCTGGTACCGTGCCATGAATCCCAACGGTCTGGTGCCGACGGTCAGGGACGGTGATTTGGTCTTGTGGGAATCGAACACCATTGTGCGGTATCTCGCCGCGACGCATGCCTTAGGCACGTTGATGCCGGATGACGCTCGAGGGCGCGCGCAGGCTGAAATGTGGATGGATTGGCAGCAGACCGTAATGCTCCCGGGAATTACGCCGGTATTCTGGAACCTGATCCGAACGCCAGAGGATCAGCGCAACAGCGAAGCAATCGATCAGGGTGCTGCAAAGGTGCGCGAGGGGCTTGCAAGGCTGGACCGCCAACTCGACGGTCATGCGTTCATCAATGGTGATGCGATGACGGTCGCCGACATACCGCTGGGGTGTGTCGCCTATCGCTGGTATGCGCTACCAGTTGATCATGGACACTTTCCAAACGTTCACGCCTGGTATCAGCGCCTTGCCGGGCGATCCGCCTATCAGGAGCATGTGATGCAGCCGCTCACATGACAGGGTGCGATTTCAGAGGTTCCGATTAACCACTGAACGGAAGATCGGCGGCGTTAACATAGAACGCCGGCCACCTTCGGATTATGTATGCCACCGAAGGCGTACGTTCCATGGCTCCAATGATATCCCGACATCGCATTGCGGTTGTGCTCGATCAGCCAGTGGTCGAGCCATGGCAGCGGTGCATATTCGATGCGATCTGTTCGTCTAATTCGTTCGAACTTGATGCTGTGGTAATCGGCGTCGCTTCGGCGCGGCCGGATGAGCGTGGGTGGACACTGTTACGCGCTGTCAATCGCCTCGAGCGCAACCTGTCCACGAACCTCTTTCGGCGCGTTTTCGGGAGGAAGCGGAAGGTCGGCGTGAGTAGAGTGCCGGTTGCGTCTGTGTGTCCCGATGTCGATGTTACCACGCTCGGCGCAGCCAACGACGGCGCCGGGTCTGGGATTGCCAACTCGTTGACGAATGTGGATTTGGTCATCGACCTACGGGTTAGAGGAGCTGAAATTGAACATTATGTTGGCGAGACGGGGGTGGCTCAAGACACAGGCGAAGTGTGGCGGCTAGTGACCGGTCGGCCTCTGACCGGTGGTGGTGGTGATGTGCCGGCCGGATTTGGCGAAGTTGCGCTCAATGATCCGGCGACCGAGGTTGATCTGATCGCAGTGGGCCCAGGGGGGCGCAGTCGCGTTATCGAGCGGGGAACGTTCAGGACCTTTCTTTGGTCGTGGCATGAAAACGAACGGCAACTGCGTTTCAAGGCTGCGCTGTTGGTCGTCGATGCGCTCAATGATCTGGCAGCCGGGCGTTCGCCGCGCGGCGCAGTCATTGCTTCATCAGTTGCAGGGAAATCTCTTAAGGTCGGGACGCTGTCGATCATAACGACATTACTGCGGTGCGGCTGGCGTATTGCCCGCGAACTTTACGACCGGGGGATTTGTGAGGAGCGCTGGCGCGTGCACGTTGCTCACGGCAATCCTGTGGACGTCGATCTCAGCCGCGCGAAGGCGATTGATCCTCCCTCGGAATGTTATTGGGCTGATCCCTTTCCAATAACGCGCAACGGGCGAAACTACGTCTATTTTGAGGAATACCCTTATAAAACACGACGGGGCGTCATCTCCGTGACTGAATATGAGGAGCGAGATCAGGAGATATTTGCGGCACCGGCCGAGCGTGTTCTCGAAAGGAATACGCACATGTCGTATCCGTTTTTGTTCGAGTACGATAGCTCGCTTTACATGATCCCTGAAACGAGTGCGGACAAGCGGATCGAGCTTTGGCGCTGCACCGATTTTCCGGTGGGCTGGCAGAAGGTGCGCTCGCTGCTAACGGACGTTAGCGCGACCGATACGACGCTTATCGAACACGAGGGGCGTTGGTGGATGTTCACCAATATCGACCGGTCGGGCCTTGGCGACCATTGTTCGGAGCTACACGTTTTTTATAGCAGCGATCCTGTCAGAGGCAGCTGGACAGCGCATGCCCGTAATCCGGTCGTGCGTGATGCCGGAGCGGCGCGCATGGCCGGGTCTATTTTTCTGCATGAGGGCGCGCTCATACGTCCGGCGCAAGTTAATGCGCATTATTACGGCGAAGCGCTTAAGCTTCAGAAAATCAACTGGCTCGATACCGAAAACTATGAAGAGCGAACGACTCGTTTAATCCGTCCGGATTGGTGCGCGGGCATTTACCGTAATCATCATATTTCGTGTGCCGGGGATCACGTTGTCATAGATGCTTGTCATAATCGGCTCAAACTAAACCGATGGATGAATGTCCTCGGTTCGCGCCTGGGCTTTCATAGTCCGGATGCGGTTAAGCGTTTGGACCACGAAAGCGAGCCGGAAAATGCCGCGATGCCACCAACTGTCCGTTGAGCGCCAACAGGCTCGGGTGCAGAAAAAAGTGCTTCAAGGTTCATCGACTGTATGCACCTAAAGGTGGTTGGACAGATGTCTTGATGTGATTGGACGCCCTGGGTCCGACTTCAAATGGCCTGAGCTTTGCTAGGAGCTGCCAATGCCAAATGTCCATACACAGTCTATTCCCGATGCGTCGCCGACGGTTGCGACGCCGCGCGAGGCGCAGCCGTCAATCTTTCGCAGGTTATTCAGCCGATCCGGACGCGGTACGCAGGACAAGGAGAAAAAAGGCGAGCGCAGCCTCGTGCTATTCTTCGAGTACCATTCATCGCTCCAGCGTGGCTTGAATCAGGGCGTTCTCTATCGGAATATGGCGCAATATGAGCGCTTCCTTGCCCACAATGATTTCGACCGGATCTACTGGTTCAGTTACACGCCCAGCGATATTGCAGGACTTGAAAAGTTGCGCGGCGAAAACCCGTTCTGGCAGCAGATCGAGTTGTTGGTGCCGCCGAAATGGATGACGGGCCGGCTGGGTGCCGTGATCTATTCGATACTCGGTCCGTTCATGCATTGGCGCGCTTTCAGTCAGGCCGACATAATAAAATGTCATCAGGTGAGTGGGTCCTGGACCGGGCTGATCGGCAAGTGGATGCATGGCAAGCCGTTTCTCTTCAGACTAGGCTATCCCCTCTCCGTCCGGTTCCGTTCCGAAGGGAAAATGATCCGTCACTGGCTGACGCGGATGCTAGAAAAGGTACAGATGCGCTCCGCGGACCATGCTGCGGTTACCTCAAATGAGATGCTCGCATATTATGGTGCCATGGCGCCGAAGACGCCAATCACCTTGCTGCCGAACTATGTTGATACGACCGGCTTCACACCGATCCAGACCTATGATCTGTCACGGCCGATCCTGTTCGTTGGACGCCTGGCGCCCGTCAAGAACCTCGAAAACCTGATCACGGCTTTAGGCCGGATCGGGCACCCGCTTCATATCTACGGAGGCGGCGAATTGGAGGATGAACTGAAGGCCCATGCAATGAACGTCGGGGCGGACGTTACCTTTAAGGGCTTCGTGGCGAATAAGGATTTGATGCAGATCCACCATGATTACAGCGTGTATGTCTTGTGTTCGACGCGTGAAGGCATGCCTAAAACGATGGTTGAGGCGATGGCATCCGGCCTCCTATCGGTCGGGACGCCGGTTGGTGGTATCCTCGAACTGATCGATGACAACCGCACGGGATATCTCGCAAGTGGGTTTGACGCCGAGGCTCTCGAAGCGAAACTCCGGTGGGTGCTCGAGAACGGAGACCCTGACGTTGGCCGACAAGCTGCCAAATTCATTGCCGAGACGCATTCGCTCGACCATGCCGTCGAATTGGAGCGTAGAATTCTCAGCGACCTGAGAGGCGGTAACTGACGCGAGGCGGAGCGCTTGAGACTTACCTTGCCGCGCATAGCGTCGGCGCTTGCGCCGTGCCGGCAGCGTCGATACGTTCGCGACGGGAAGCGCTCTGTCTCTTAGGTGCGTCGGGAGTTTGACCGTGCCGGACAATCTTCAGATTCGAATGTGGCAGTCAGCCGATGTCGCCAGGCTCCACGACATCAACGAGGCTGCGGTTCCGGGCGTCGGAACTCTCGGGCGCGAGCCGTTCGAAGACCTGGTTGCGAATACGAGTGATGTGACCTTCGTTGCCTTGCTGGATGGGCGAATCGAGGGATTTGTCATGGGCCTGATTGAAGGCCGGGAC
>CAZWCL010000255.1:0-5611 GCA_964632265.1 uncultured Hyphomicrobiaceae bacterium
CGAGACCAACCTCCTCGCTCGTCTCGCGCAACGCTGCGGCGCGGGCGTCACGGTCATCGGGTTCGATCTTGCCGCCGGGAAAAGCGATCTGGCCGGCGTGGCTCGGCATATTGCTGGCGCGTTGGGTCAGCAGGATGGTTGGATCGTCGCGCAGGACAATTGGCACCAGCACGGCGGCTTGGCGCACCGGCATGTTGACGGGGATGCCATTCATAAAAGCTGGATCGGGGTCCAGATCGAAGTCGCTGCGGGCCTGATTGGTTGGGCGGCGCGGATCAAAAACATGTGTCGAGGGGCTGTCGTACAATGCGTCGATCAATCGACAGCGCAGTGCTTGGTGAGGCATCAATTCCGCTCCGGCGGGTGGGGCGCCCGGTTGGCCCTGGTCTCGGCGCGAAAGCAACTGCTTGCCGCGATGATGTCAACGCCTCTTTTGATGGTGCTGATTCAAAGCTGCCGCAATTTGCTGTCATCGAGATGGTAATAGGGGCGAATCTGCGGTTCCCAATTTGAAAATCAGCGCTCGAACGGAGAAGCCATGACGCGCGCAATCGAGGGTTCGAAGCGTGATCAAGCGATAACATGTTGCGGCATCATGCAACGTTTCAAAGCGCTGGCGATTGCAAGCTTCTTGGCGATCGCCATAGTTGGCTCAGGTGTCGTCACCAGCGTATCAATCAGCCCGGCGAGCGCCCGCGCCACAGGTACGGCAACGAGCTTTGCAGCCCGCCTCGATCCAGCGGCGCGGCGCCAATTTGATGCCTGGTACCAGGCGCAGGTGTTTCACAGGGCGGCGCTCGATTCCTATTGGGCAGACGTTGAGCAAAAGCGCCGTATCCGGCGTGCCAAACGTCGTCGCCGTCAAGCGTTCGCCGACAGCGATTATGTCACCACGTTGCCGCCGACCTATGAGGGGCCAGCTCTGTCTAAGGCCTTGCGCCGCCGCTGGAACGACTACCGAAATCCGGCACGGCCGGGCGGGGGCACGCCCAAACCGTCCACGCTGCCGGGGCTCGATGATTATATGGCCAGTGCCAAGCGGCATTTCGGATTTGCGCCTGAGCGCATCCCTGAAATCGAATTCAAGCGCCGCTTCGCGCGTGAGGCTCTCCGCCTCGGGTTGACGCGTGACCAGATCTTGCGGGTTTATGCCCTCGAGACCGGCGGGCGCGGCACGGCCGACATGCAGGCCGGGATCAATCCCATCACGCGCAAGGGCCGGCCGATCTCGAGTGCGCTTGGCTATGCGCAGCTGCTGGCCGCCAATTCCGTCAACGTGCTTTCCAAGCATGGGCCGAAGTTCGTGAGCCGGCTCAAGGCGATGGTGCGGGCTGAGCAAGATCCCGCCGCACGCCAGCAGCTGGCTGGCAAGCTCGCGGTTCTCGAGGGCATGGTGCGCGCCGCCAAATCGGTGCCCTACAAGTGGTCGCGCCATATCGCTTTCGCGAAGACCGGGCGTGGACGGGCACTCCATGTCATGAACATGGACGGCGTAATCGGCCCGTGGATGCAGGTCACCAAGCTTGCCGACCTCAAACGCATGGCGAAGCGCAAGGGGCGCGATCGACTGTCAGGCGAAGAAATAGAACTCATGAACCTTGCTGGGCCTGGTACGGGTCTTGAAATGATGAGCGCGGTTGGCATCGATAAGCCGACGCCCAACTTCTTTTCGCGGCGCGCCTACTATCGCAACACGGTGGTTCGCGGCAAGGATTCACACGGGCTAATCGAGGCGCTCGGGCGGCGCATGGAGGCCGGTCTTAAAAACCCGGGTGCTGAGGAGTTCGCCGCTGTTTTTGATGAACTCGAAGGCCGCCGCCCGCGCCCGCGCCGTGTTTCGGCGCCGCCAGCAGAGCCGCATGCTTTCGGCTTCGTGCCGGCACCATTCCGCCCGCGCGATTGATAACTTTTCGCACCGGGATTGTTTTCATGGCTGGCAATCGCATCTGCAATGGAGCGCAATGACGTTGCGACCGTTGCGACGCGGTTGCTTGTGGAACCCCAAGCATCGTTATAAACTGTTCGAATTCTGTTGTTTAAGTGAACGAGGTGATCATCGCGGGCGGATCGCGCTGGTTCTTCGCTTGGACCTTGTCTTTTTGTCGGGATATTGGCTTTCGGTAAGCGCTGCTCGTGGCAAAATGGCCGGACGTGCTCGGTAGGTGAGTGATTTTGCCCGCTGATCTGAAGAAACCACCGGAGGTTGCATCCCTCCTTGCATTACTTGACGAAGCCCCCGTCATGATCGCGGAGGTGCGCTCCGATCTCATCTACACCTACGTCAACGCTGCCTATGCCGATCTGCATCACCTTCGTCCCGACGAGATCATTGGGCGGCATTACACTGACATTGTACGCAGCGAACTCGTTGAGCGCGTCCTCCCCAGTCTGGAGGCGGCGATCGATGGCAAGACCGTCGAGTTCTCTTTCCAGTTCAACGAAGCAACCGGCCGGCATCGGTATTTGAACGTCAAATACATGCCCAAGACTATCGATGGCGAGGACATGTCCGGCGCCGTTCTGGTCGGGGTCGACATCACCGACCAGACACTGCTGGCGGAACAGGCTGAAAGGCTTGATGAACGGCTCAAAGCCGCTCACGCCATGTCGGTCGACGGCTTCATGGTTTTCAGGAGTATCAGGAATCCGGCAGGCTCGATCGCCGATTTCGAAATCGAGTACTGCAACGAGGCCGGGGCTAATATTTGCGGCCGCTCGATCAGTGAAATAGTTGGTGAGAGGTTGCTGACGGTTTTTCCCGGCAATGAGGTCGAGCAGTTTTTCGCTGCCTATTGCGACGTCGTCGAAAGCGGCGTTCCATTCCAGACGACGCGCTTTTACAATCACGACGATCTCAACTTCTGGGTCGAAATCAGTGCGACGAAACTGGGCGATGGCGTCGCCATTGCGTTCGCCGATGTCTCTGAGCGCAAAGCCAATGAGTTGGCCGTCGTGGAGCATGCTGACCGGCTGCAGCGGGTCCTCGATAATATCGTCGCGTTCGTTGGTGTGCTCTCGCCTGAGGGTATTGTGCTGGAAGTCAATCAATCGGCACTTGATCTCGCCGATCTGCGCCGTGAAGACGTCTTGGGCAAACCTTTTTGGGAGACGTATTGGGTGTCGCACGACCGCGCGCTTCAGGAGCGCATGAAGCAATCGGTTCGCGATGCTGCCGGCGGTAAGACGGTTCGCTTCGATATATGTATTCGTGTTCTGCAGGGTCGCCCGCGGTGGATCGATTACCAGATCGCGCCACGCTATGACGGGCAAGGCCGCGTTGCCGAGCTGATACCTTCGGGCGGCGACATCCACGACCGCAAAGTTGCCGAAGATCATCGCGAATTACTCGTCAACGAACTCAATCACCGGGTCAAGAATTCGCTGGCGACGATACAGGCGCTGGCGCGCCAGACCATACGGTTCTCGCCCGATATGGATGCTTTCGAACGCTCTTTCACAGCGCGTCTTAAAGCAATCGCACTGGCGCATGATATCCTTACCAGTTCCGACGACGCAAGGGCCCTGCTTGAGACCTTGATCGAGCGGCAGGTTCGGCTTTATACTGGGGATATCCAACAGGTTCGTTATGACGGAGACCGGATCTATTTGTCTGGTGACGCGGCGCATAATCTAGGATTGGTCCTGCATGAACTTGCGACCAACGCGGCCAAGTATGGCGCATTGTCAGTTGCCGACGGCTTCGTGGAAATCGAAGCGCGGTATCATGGGCACGATCAGTTCAAGCTGGTCTGGCGTGAAGTCGGTGGTCCTCCCGCCGAAGCACCAGCGCATGCCGGGTTCGGTAGTCGGCTTATCGTGCAGTCGGTCGAGCACTCGCTTAACGGGACGGCTGAATTCGACTATGCGCCCACGGGATTAAGCGTCAGTCTCATTCTGCCGCGGGAGGGCAGTCATGAACGACAGTAGGTCGGTGCTGATCGTGGAAGATGAAGCCCTGATCGCGATGGATATGGAGCTTGCGCTCACCGATCTTGGATGGCGAATTGTCGGGCCTGCTTCGACGGCGAACGAAGCGTTGGGTCTGATCGAGCGGTCTGCCCCCGACGTCGCCGTACTTGATTTTAATCTGCGCAACGGGACGTCGGAGGGCGTTGCCAGCGATTTGATCGCGAAAGACATTCCATTGCTGTTTCTATCCGGCGATGGCCGGACCACGTCCAGGGTTGACGGACTGAGCCAGTGCCCGGTTTTGACCAAACCGGTGGAGATCAACGAAATCCACACCGCTTTGGAGCAGTTGCTCGGCGGTAGCTGAGTTTGGCGGCGCGCCGTTACGCGGTGTAACTAATTCACCGCAACCAACCAGCGCGCGGCCTCGGCAGGGCGGTTAACCCTACCCCATAATCCCTATGTCCCAAGGCACGAACTCGTTGTCACCGAGGCCAAGCCGTTCGCTTTTGGTCTTCTCGCCGGAGGCCGTTCGGAGCATTAATTCGAAGACAGCCTGGCCCATCTCTTCGAGCGTCTTCGTGCCGTCGACGATCTCGCCACAGTTGATGTCCATGTCTTCTTCGAGGTGGGCGAACATCTCCGAGTTGGTTGCAAGCTTGATGCATGGCGCCGGTTTCGAGCCGAACATCGAGCCGCGTCCGGTCGTGAACGCGATCATGTTCGCCCCGCCCGCGATCTGGCCCGTTGCCGAGGCCGGATCGTAGCCGGGCGTGTCCATGAAAACAAAGCCTTTGGCTGTCACCGGCTCGGCATACTTGTAGACCTCCATCAGCGGGCCCGTGCCGCCTTTCATGGATGCGCCGAGCGACTTTTCGAAGATGTTGGCGAGCCCGCCCATCTGGTTGCCCGGGCTCACGGTTCCGTTGATCTGGACATCGCGGCCGACGGCGTAATCATCCTTCCACCAGCGAATGCGCTCAAGCAGCTTTTCGGCAACTTCAGGCGATTTCGCGCGCCGCGTCAGGGTGTGCTCGACGCCATAAATTTCCGGTGTCTCGGAGAGAATGGCCGTGCCGCCGTTTCGGGTGAGAATGTCGACCGCGTGGCCGAGGGCTGGGTTCGCGGTAATCGAGGAAAAGCCGTCCGAGCCGCCGCACTGCAGGCCGACGATTATATGGCTCGCCGGCACCGGTTCGCGACTGACCTCGTTGGCGGCCGGCAGCATCGCCTCGACCGCCTCGACCGCCGCCGCAATCGTCTTGCGGGTGCCGCCGGTCGCCTGCATCGTGAAAGTGTGCAGCTTGGTGCCGACAGTGAGATCTTCGGCCTGCATCAGGGCATCGATCTGGTTGCGCTCGCAACCAAGCCCGATGATCAGCGTGGCGGCAACGTTCACGTGCCGCGCATACCCTGCGATCGTTCGGCGCAGCAAATCCATCGGCTCGCCGGAAAATTCCATGCCGCAGCCAAGCCCATGAGCGAACGCAACCACGCCGTCCACGTTTGGGTAGGCCGCCAGGCGCTCCGGTGTAAAGTATTCGGCGGCCTTCCGGACCACAGTTGCCGAACAGTTCACCGTCGAGCAAATGCCGATGTAGTTGCGCGTTGCTACCCGCCCATCGTCACGCTTGATTCCCAAAAAGGTCGGCTGGTCGGAAACCGGTGTAACGTTGAGCGGGGCGTATTCGCTTGCCGGCGC
>CAZWCL010000256.1:0-5607 GCA_964632265.1 uncultured Hyphomicrobiaceae bacterium
GTACGAGACACTCGCCCGCGAGAAAGTCACCGTTTGGTATACGGCGCCGACCGCCATCCGCATGCTCATGAAGGCCGGCGACGACCTTCCCAAGGCTTACGACCTCTCCAACCTGCGCTTCATCGCAAGCGTCGGCGAACCGCTCAATCCCGAAGCCGTCGTCTGGGGCCAGGAGGTTCTGGGATTGCCGATCAACGACAACTGGTGGCAGTCCGAAACCGGCGGCATCATGATCTCGAACTACGCGGCCATGCCGGTGAAGCCGGGCTCCATGGGCCGCCCCTTGCCGGGCATCGAAGCAGGAATAATCGAACGCCATGACGATGGCACGGTCAGTGTCAAGGGTAACGACCAGGAAGGCGAACTCGCCCTGCGCAGGGGTTGGCCGTCGATGTTCCGCGGCTACCTGAACGAAGAGGCCCGTTATCAGAAATGCTTTGCCGGAGACTGGTATCTGACCGGCGACCTAGCCCGACGTGACGACGACGGCTACTTCTGGTTCGTCGGCCGCGCCGACGACGTCATCAAGAGCGCCGGCCATCTGATCGGCCCCTTCGAGGTTGAAAGCGCCCTGATGGAACACGACGCGGTCGCCGAGGCCGCCGTCATTGGCATTCCGGACCCGGTCGCGATGGAGGTCGTCAAGGCCTTCGTCGCGCTCAATCCCGGCTACGAGGCAAGCGATACCCTCAATCGCGAACTGATGGCCCATGCCCGCAGGCACCTCGGCCCCGCCGTTGCGCCGCGTGAAATCGCCTTCTCAGACGACCTTCCCAAGACCCGGTCCGGCAAGATCATGCGTCGGCTTCTGAAGGCGCGTGAACTCGGCCTGCCGGAAGGCGACCTTTCGACCCTCGAACGGAGCGAAGAATGAGAGAGCACTACGACGGCGTGGATCTTGGCCGCGATCATCTCCTCGAACTGGCGCGCCAGATGGTCTTGATCCGCTGCTTCGAGGAGAAGTGCGCCGAACTCTACAGCGCTGAGAAGATCCGCGGCTTTCTGCATCTCTATATTGGTGAGGAAGCCAATGCCGTCGGCGTCATTCAGACCTTGGCGCCCGACGACGCGATCGTTGCCACCTACCGCGAGCACGGCCATGCTCTGGCGCGCGGCATCTCGGCTCGTTCGGTGATGGCGGAAATGTACGGCAAGGCGTCCGGCACCTGTCGCGGCCGCGGCGGCTCGATGCATATCTGTGATGCCGCAACAAGTTTCTACGGCGGCTTCGCCATTGTCGGCGGCGGCCTGCCGCTCGCGGTCGGCCTCGCCCTGGCCGACAGGATGCAGGCCCGCAACCGCGTCACCTGCTGCTTCTTCGGCGAGGGTGCCGCAGCCGAGGGCGAGTTCCACGAAAGCCTCAATCTCGCGGCGCTTTGGAAGCTTCCCGTCCTGTTCGTCTGCGAAAACAATGGCTACGCGATGGGTACCTCCCTCGAGCGCTCCGAGGCTCAGACGTCGATCGCCAGGCACGCCGAGAGCTATAGCATGCCGGCCGTACAGGTCGACGGCATGGATGTGCTGGCAGTCGAGGAGGCGGCCCGCCGCGCCGTCGAAAAAATCCGAACCGAACCGGGCCCGCAATTCATCGAAAGCCTCACCTACCGGTTCCGCGCCCACTCGATGTTCGATGCCGAGCTCTACCGCGACAAGGCCGAGGTCGAAGCTTGGCGTACGAAGGGCCCGCTTGTCACCTTCAGGGCCTGGGTCGAGGAAAGAAACCTTCTCACGGCGTCCGACTTCGACCGGCTTGAAGCAGAGGCGGACAGCATGATCGCGGACGCCGTCGCATTCGCGGAAGAAGCGCCATGGGAAGACGTCGCCGATCTCACGCGGGATGTCATGACACCGCCCGCCGCTGTCTCGGAGGTCGCGTGATGGCCGATGCAAAACGGATCAGTTATCGCGACGCTATTCGGGAAGCCATGCGCGAAGCCCTCGTGCGCGATGAACGCGTATTCCTGATGGGTGAGGATGTCGGCCATTATGGTGGCGCCTATGCCTGTTCCAAGGGCCTCATCGATGAGTTCGGCGAAGACCGCATCCGCGACACGCCCCTGTCCGAGTCGGGCTTCACCGGCGCCGGCATCGGCGCGGCGCTCGGCGGCATGCGCCCCATCGTCGAAGTTATGACGGTGAATTTCAGCCTGCTCTGCATCGACCAGATCGTGAACAACGCCGCCACCCTGCGCCACATGTCCGGCGGCCAGTTCTCCGTTCCCTTGGTCGTGCGCATGGCAAGCGGCGCAGGTCGACAACTCGCAGCCCAGCATTCCCACAGCCACGAGAACTGGTACGCCCATGTCCCCGGCATCCGCGTCATCGCGCCCGCCACCATTGCCGATGCCCGCGGCATGCTCGCCACCGCGCTGGCCGATCCCGACCCGGTCATCATCTTCGAGCACGCCATGCTCTACAACATGATGGGTGAACTGCCCGCACGCGACGACTACGCCGTCGATCTCGACAAGGCACGCATCCAACGCGACGGCCGCGACGTCACACTCATCACTTATGGCGGCAGCCTCCCGAAGACGCTCGACGCTGCCGACCGCCTCGACGCCGAAAGCATCTCCTGTGACGTGATCGACCTGCGCACGCTGCGCCCCCTCGACATGGAAACGGTCCTTGCCTCGGTTCGCAAAACCCACCGCGCCGTCATCGTCGACGAAGGCTGGCGGACTGGCAGCCTTGCCGGAGAAATCAGCGCTCAGATCATGGAAAGCGCCTTCTATGATCTCGATGCACCGGTCGAGCGCGTCTGCACTGCAGAAGTGCCGATCCCTTACGCCCGCCACCTCGAAATCGCCGCGCTGCCAAGCGTCGACGGGATTATGGCCGCGACACGGAAGGCTTGCCGGCGATGAAGGATTTCCGCATGCCCTCGCTCGGTGCCGACATGGAGGGCGGCACCCTTGTCGAATGGTTGAAATCGCCGGGCGACGCGATCCATCGCGGCGACATCATCGCCGTCGTCGAAACTGTCAAGGGCGCCATAGAGATTGAGTGCTTCGACGACGGCGTCCTCTCCGATGTGATCGTCGAACCGGGCACCGAGATCGCGGTCGGCGAAATCCTGGCGCATATCGAGGGCGGAGAGACAGGCCCGTCTCAGCGGCCCGCGTCGGAGCCGGGTGCTCCGCCACCGGAGACTGTCGAGCGTCAGCGCCACGCGGCGGTGCCACCCGCGCCGCTCCAGCCGGTGCCGGAGGCCGACCGGCTTCGTGCCTCGCCCGCCGCCCGCCGCATCGCGGACAAACTTGGCGTCGCGCTCGCGGACGTTGCCGCCGGCCCTGACGGTGTCGTCGGCATTGACGAAGTCGAAGCAGCCGCAGCCAAATCCGGAACCGGTCCCGCACCCGCTGCACCGCGACAGGTCAAACCGGGCCTGGACCGTGACGCCATGCGCCAGGCGATCGGCGCCGCCATGGCCCGCTCCAAACGCGAGATACCGCACTACTACGTCACGAGCACGCTCGACGTTACGCCCTTCTTCGATTGGCTCGAGGTCTCGAATGCCACGCGCAGCGTATCTCAGCGGCTCCTCTATGCCGCGCCCCTCACCAAGGCAGTCGCCATGGCGCTGCGGTCGACGCCGGCCCTCAACGGCGCCTTCGTTGACGGCATGCATCAAAAGAGCACGGCGATCCACGTTGGCATCGCCACGGCGCTGCGCGGTGGCGGCCTCATCGCCCCAGCCCTTCACGATACCGCCGAGCGTCGCCTCGATAACGTGATGGAAAACCTGCGCGACATCGTCAGCCGCGTGCGCACAGGCCGCATCCGCAGCAGCGAATTGACGAATGCGACGGTTACCTTGTCGATCCTCGGCGACGACACCGCCGATACCGTCCTCCCCGTCATCTATCCGCCGCAGGTTGCGATCGTCGGCTGCGGCGCCGTACGTGAACGCCCTTGGATCGTCGATGACAGGATCGTCCCGCGCCGCGTAATGAATGTCACGGTTGCCGGCGACCATCGCGTCAGCGACGGCCGCGTCGCAGCCCGCTTTCTGAGCCGCCTCGAAGAGATTGTCAGGGAACCCGAACAGCTATGACCGAAGCCGAGATCACCGCCCTCGTGACGCGCACGCTCTACGACGTCGCCCCTGAGATAGAAGGTGAGGAAATCGCCCCTGACGAGCCTTTCACGGACCAGTTCGAAATGGACTCGATGGATCTCCTCAACCTGGTCATCGGTCTCCACGAGGCTACCGGCCTGGACATACCGGAAGCCGACAACCCACACTTCACCACCCTCGCCTTGAGCGTTTCCTATCTCAAGGCGAAGCTCCCAGCCTAGGCATTGTCCGTTCGTGCCGCAGATCATCCTAGCAGGCTGATGAAGAACTCATGTGGCTCGCGACGCCTGGCGCTTTTTCGCATCCGGGCAGGAAGCTGGTGCAGTCCGATGTGGACCCATCGGACAGGCCAGCGCATCCGGGGCGAAAAAGCGTGGCGTCCCAGAGGGATGCGGCGAAATTGACCGCTCAGCTTCGTTGCGGGCCCCAGCTCCAACTACCCGCCGCCGCATCGGACGCCTGCGTTCTGTCAGGTGAGCGCGCCGTTTTTCATTGCGGGCCGTCTCGCAGTGCGTTGATATGGAGACCAGAGTCCCCTTCCATAAATTGCGACAGTCAACATGACCTACCAGATCGGCCTGCTCGTCTTCCCCGACATCACACAACTCGACATGACCGGCCCATACGAGGTCTTCATCAAGTTCCCGGCCGCAAAAGTGCATTTGGTCTGGAAGACGCGTGATCCGGTCACCGCAGGCGGCGGCATGCAAATCGTGCCCTCGACCACCTTCGATAACTGTCCCCCCCTCGACATAATTTGCGTTCCTGGCGGCGCCGGTATGAACCCCCTGCTGAACGATGCCGAAACGCTTGCGTTCGTGCGCCGTCAGGCTGAACACGCCAAATACGTCACATCTGTTTGCACCGGCTCACTCGTCCTTGGCGCGGCCGGCCTTCTTAAAGGTAAGCGCGCGACTACGCACTGGATGAGCCACGAAATGTTGGCATCGTTCGGCGCCATCCCGGTGGCGCAACGTGTTGTACGGGATGGCAACATCTTTACCGGTGGCGGCGTTACCGCGGGTATCGACTTCGCCTTGACCCTTGCCGCCGAAGAACTTGGAGACGACGCTGCGCGCAAGATACAACTAGCCATCGAGTACGACCCGGCACCGCCGTTCGCCGCCGGCTCCCCGGCGTGCGCAGACAGCAAACTCGTCGACACCGTCCGTCAGGCGGGTTCCGCGCGTCAGGATGAGCGCAAGGCTCTCGTCGAAAAGGCTGCCGCAAACCTGACCGACTAGATCGTTTAGTTGCAGACCGTTCGTAACCGGGGCCGTCGCCGGATAAACCGGAAAAAGCTATCTACTTCAATAGGTTGAAGCGCTTCAGGTTTAGACTGGAGCGCTCATAGAGAGTGCACGCGACCCGCCACATTGTGGCGCCCCTCGAAGGCCGGCCGTAGGGCGCCGTGGGGCCAAATAGCCGTGAGAGATGAAATCGTTAGAGTATCCGCCTTAGTCGGAAACGATCTAGCAGGCTGTTGAAGAACTCAGTGAGGTCGCGATGCGAGACGAAATTGACCG
>CAZWCL010000257.1:0-5604 GCA_964632265.1 uncultured Hyphomicrobiaceae bacterium
ATCCTCGCCCTCGGCGGCCTCACCGACCCGCGTGTGACCTACTGGGAGCCAGCCAAATGGATCGCCCGTCTGCGCGAACATGCAACATCCGACAGCCTCATCCTCCTGAAGACGAACATGAGTGCCGGACACGGTGGCGCTTCTGGCCGCTTCGACAGCCTCAAGGAAACCGCTCTCGAATATGCCTTTGCATTGAAAATCACAGGTCTCGACGCCCATTGATCAAAGGCCCCACTCCAGACGGTCGACCCACACTGTCAATTGCCGTACCGCGAGAGGTACCATGCCGCAAACGCGCTCACGCCGTCGGCCACCGACGTCCGCGGCCGGTAACCGACCGCTTTCTCCAGCGCGCTGACATCGGCGTGCGTGTCGACAACGTCCCCCGGTTGCATCGGCAGCATATTGAGGCGTGCCGTGCGTCCCAGCGCCTGTTCCAGCGCGGCGATGTAGTCCATCAGTTCGACTGGCTCGTTATTGCCGATATTGAACAGCCGAAACGGCGCTGATGATGTCGCCGGATTTGGTGCTCCGCTGTCCCAATCATCATCACCCGTCGCGATCTGATCACTCGCGCGGAGGACGCCCTCGGCAATATCGTCGATGTAGGTGAAATCCCGGCGGTGGCGCCCATGATTAAAGACATCGATCGCCTCTCCAGCAACGATCTGATCGGCAAACCTGAACAGTGCCATGTCCGGGCGGCCCCACGGCCCATACACCGTAAAGAACCTGAGCCCTGTCGTCGGCAGTGCGAACAAATGGCTATAGCTGTGTGCCATCAATTCGTTCGCCCGCTTTGTCGCCGCGTAGAGTTGCAACGGATGGTCCGCATGATCCCGTTCCGAGAACGGCAGTCGCGAATTGGCCCCATAAACGCTCGAAGTGCTGGCATACGTCAGATGCGCCACCCCATGATGCCGGCACCCTTCCAGCACGTTGACGAACGCAACCACGTTGGAATCAACATACTCATGCGGCGCCTCCATGCTGTAGCGAACACCGGCCTGCGCCGCGAGATGGATCACCCGGTCGAAGTCCACCGCCTCGAATATCCGGCGCACCGCGGCCAGATCCGCCAGATCCTCCTTATGGAAAGTCCAGTTGCCGACACCCGCACCCTCCAGCGCTGCCAACTCACCCAACCTGTCGCGCTTCAACCCGACATCATAATAGTCGTTGAGATTGTCGACGCCCACCACGTCATCACCCCGTTCAAGGAGCGCCCGCGCGACATGAAACCCGATGAAGCCTGCAGCTCCCGTCACAAGCACACGCATGCGCCCGCCTCCCAAACTGGCTCCATCCTCGGACAAGCCGCGCTCATCATCTCATATTGAAAACAGATCCGGCGGATCTGCCTCCTCTGCCGGCCTGAGATCGCTGACCCCGACGCCGATCAACCGAAACGACCGCCCATCTGCTGCCTGCTCGATCAACTGCCGCGCCTGCTCGGCCATCACGCCGGCGCGTTGAGTTGGATGCGCCAACTGACGGTTCCGCGTCAACGTCTTGAAGTCATGTGTCTTGAGCTTGAGCACGACCGTCGCACCAGAAAGCTTCTTGCGCTCCAATTGTGCAGCGACACGCTGGCAAAGCCGCTCCGCGATCTCACCCAGTTCGTCGGCATCCGAAATATTCACCCGGAACGTCGTCTCCGCCGAAACACTCTTCGAGGCCCGGTCACTCGAAACAGCCCGCTCGTCGATCCCGCGGGCATATCCGTAAAGCCGCCGGCCGAACCGGCCAACCAGAGAAACCAACTCCTCCTCGGGCCGCGCTCTCAAATCTGCAATCGTCTCGATCCCCGCCCGTTGCAGCCGCTGGGCCGTCGCTCGTCCGACACCATTGATCTTGGTGATCGCCAGCCGCCCGAGAAACCTTTCCGCCTCGGCCCGCCCGATAACCGAGTAGCCGTGCGGTTTTTCCAGGTCCGACGCGAGTTTGGCGAGAAACTTGTTGTGCGAGAGTCCCACGGAAACCGTCACACCCACTTCCACTGAGACCGCCCGCGCCAACCGCGCCATCAAGACCGCCGGCGGCACCGTGTCATCGGTCACATGTGTCTCGGTCAGGTCGAGATAAGCTTCGTCCATTGATACAGGCTCGAAGCTATCGGTTACCCGCCGGAAAATGTCGCGGATCTCGTCGCTCACCGCCTTGTACTTCGCCATGTTCGGCGGCATCACCACCGCGTCCGGACAAAGTTCGAGCGCCTTGAACATAGCCATTGCCGATCGCGCCCCGGACTGCCGCGCAAGATAACACGCCGTGGTCACAACGCCGCGCCCGCCCGCGTGTCCGATAATCAGCGGCCGGTCTTCCAGCGTCGGATCGTCGCGCTTTTCGACCGACGCATAGAACGCATCGCAATCCACGTGCGCAATATCCAGAACCCGCAGTTCGGTATGCGCGACGACGTTGTCGCGGCCGCAATGACGACACACCGCATCGGGCACCACCATGCGGCAACAGTCGCGGCAGATCGCAGCGCAAACGCCATGTGCGTCTCGTGTTTGAAACTCTTTTTCTGACACGCGATGACCTCGTCATCACACCTTCCGAATCGGAATGTTTTATTTATCCCGCGCTGGCCTCAATCCCAAATCCGTCCCCAAATGCGCCCGCCAAATGCGTGGAACATGATCGGGAACCGCAGACCAGACGTTAAGGTTTGGCTTGGCATAATTAGAGCCATGCCTCGGGCAACTTGGAAAACAAGCCGGGGCCTGTCTGCCGCAACTACCATCTGACGCATGCTAACGAGGAGGATCGATGAAAACCATCTACCCTAAGACCGCAGTAGCTTTCGCTCTTTTGACCTTCACCGCCGGTGGCGCGGCCGCTCAGGACGTCCAGGGCGACGCCAGCAAGGGCAAGAGCGTCTTCAAACGCTGCGCCGCCTGCCATGTCGTCGACAAGAAGCAGAACAGGGTTGGTCCCCACTTGGTCGGCATCGTCGGACGCCCTCTTGGTGCGGTCGAGAAATACCGGTATTCGAAATCGCTCATGAAAAAAGCCGAGGAAGGCGTCGTCTGGAACAAGGAGAACCTCGACGCCTACCTCAAGAAGCCGAAAGATTTCATCCCGCGCGGCAAAATGGCCTTCGCCGGTCTGCGCAAGGAGAAGGACCGGGCGAACGTCATCGCCTATCTCGAAGAAGCCGGCAAAGAAGAATAATCAGCTCCCAGGTCTTTGAGGCCTTTAAGGCCCCTGCGCCCCCAGACGCACGACACGCAATAAGCCTCCGCCAGCCTGTCTGGCCGAGGTTTCTTGCTATAGGGGTGTGAACCTAGAACCAGGGCTCGTTCCGCCTCACGCCAAACGTACGGCGTCACGCTTCATCCAGAAAAAGATCGCGCTGCGTCGTCCCATGATAGGCCGTCCGGTAGATGCCCTTGGCCTGCAAAATCGGTACGACCTGTTCGACGAATTCTTCAAGCGCCCCCGGCGAATGTATCATCGAGAGCATGAAACCATCTCCCCCGACGGTCTCGAAGAACTTGATCATCTGATCCGCGACATGCTCCGGCGTGCCGACGAACTGCGGCAAACCAACGCCCTGCCCGTGTCGCTCGCCCGCTTCTCTGAGCGTCATCGATGAACCATCAGCCCGCCGGAACCGCGATTTCATCCGCTGCAATGCAGGCTCGTTGCTATCGGCGACCGTCATGTCGAGGTCGTACCGGGAAAGGTCGTGATCGAGGTGCGCGGACAGGATCGCAAGGCCCGCCTCGAGCGGCACCAGTGCATTATGCTCTTGCTGGCACTCCAAAGCTTCCTTCTCACTCGCCCCGAGGATCGGCTGCATCCCAAACAACATCTTGCAGTGATCGGGGTTACGCCCCAGTTCACCGACCCGCTTCTTGATGTCGGCAAAATACTTCGTTGCTTCTTCGACATTCGGTTGGATCGCGAAAATGGCATCTGCGTACTGCGCTGCGAAGTCACGTCCCTTGGGCGAGGTCCCCGCCTGCAGGATCGCCGGTCCCTTCTGCGGTGACGGCACCACGTTGAGCGGCCCGCGAGACTTGAAGAACCGGCCCTCATGCTCGATGCGGTGCACTTTCGTGTGGTCTGCAAAAATAGCCGCCTCACGGTCGACCACCAGGGCATCATCATCCCAGCTATCCCAAAGCTTCCGGCAAACCTCCATGTATTCGAAAGCCTGTTCGTAACGGCTTTCCGTATCCGCCCGCTCGACCCCATAGTTGGCCTGCTGATTGCGGTTGATCGACGTCACCACGTTCCAGCCGGCCCGGCCCCCTGTCAGATGATCGATCGTCGCCCACAGCCGGGCAGCATAGAACGGATGCTGGTTGCTGGTCGAAAACGTCGCCGAAACACCGATCTTCTCCGTTGCCGCCGCCATAAATGATAAAAGCGGGATCGGGTCGTGCTCCGGCGCCTGCACGGCGTATCTGAGAGCCGTCTCAAGGCTTCCTTTGTAGGAATCGGCGACGTAGTTGAGGTCGGCAAAGAACACGGTATCGAACAGGCCCCGCTCGCATACTCTGGCGATATGCTGATAGAGATCCGGCCGCCGCCAATCCCAGCCCGCCGCTGCTGTTTTCGGATGCCGCCACATGCCGAGACTGTGATAGCTGGGGCCATGCACCAAGAACTGTGCGAGGTGAATTTTTTTTGCCGTCACTGTCTTTCCTGTCCAATCCTGCCAACTGGGTGGGCCACGTGCTACTCGACGGTGGCGACCACTTCGCCTTCTCCGATCGCCTCGCCCTCTTCCACCATGATCTCCAGGATCTTGCCGGCTCTGGGCGCCAGAACCGGGATCTCCATCTTCATCGACTCCATGATCACGATGGTGTCGTCCTGAGCGACGCTATCTCCGGCGTTTGCAATGATCTTCCACACATTGCCCGCAACGTCCGTGACGACTTTTGTGGCAGCCATTCTCGCGCGTCTCCCTGTTAGCTTGCTTTGCCAGCTTCAAAATCGCAAGTTGGCGCAGTTGTGGCAATGACGGTGCGCATTCTCGCCGCCGCCATCAGATCGTTGATCAAGCCCCTTGCGCTAACGCGACCGTACACATGGCCTTCCCCACCCTAAGGCCCATCCGAAGAAAATGACACGCCGCCGTCACTTACCTGTTGCACGATTAGGCATTTACAAAGCGGCCCGCCACCTTGGGCCCGATAGATGCTACAGAGCCGGGGACCAAACGCCACCTCCGCGGCGCTCACGCCCCGTCTTTTGCGGCCCGGCCACCATCACCCAGCCCCCTGAGGAGCCTCGCCATGGCCCCGAAACATATGGTTGCTAATGAACCAGCTTTTGACAGTTGCCCCGCTTGGCCGCACTGCCGTCTCGCCATTCTGAGCTTCGCGGCACTGCTGCTCACGATCCCGTTTGCCGCCCCGGCGGCCGCCAATTCCAACGCCCAGGCCACTGCTGCTGCTCAGAAGTCCGCCGGCACCGACGGAAAAAAGGCGTCTCAACCTAAGCCGAAACCGATGACCATGAGCGCCTTCCTGGATCGGCTGATGATCGCCGAATCCGGCGGTCGCGACGACGCCCGCAACCCTCTTTCAACGGCGACCGGCTCGTTCCAATTCATCGAATCGACCTTCATCTCGGTGATGC
>CAZWCL010000258.1:0-5595 GCA_964632265.1 uncultured Hyphomicrobiaceae bacterium
AAAGATCACGAACATATCGCCGATCAGGCCCCAGTTGAGTTCGCCGATCAGCTTAGCTGAGTTGCGCGCGGCAATCGCGGGCAGACCGGTCACCGATATCGAAAAACCAGGATTGGCCGACCTGACGGGGGCGAGCGCCTTGTCGATCGTTTCGATGACGGGAAGAATTTTGCTCGCGTCGATATCCGGCAGCCGGCCGGTCACGAGGACGGCCTTACCATCCTTGGCGAGAAAGCGGTGGCGTAGGTGCACAGGTAGAAGATTGGCGTATTTTTCAACCGTCGCGATACGCGCGTCGCCGCCTTGCTCGAGCCAGCGGCGAAGGCTTTCGAGCGACCACACGTTGCCGAGCCCGGCGCGTTCTTCGAGGACGCGATGGGCCTCCGCGATGACCTTCAGCGTCTTTGGCGCGAAGATCGACGTGTCGCCCTCCCATTCGATCATGATGTGGACCGGGTTGGCGCCAGTCAACTTCTTGTCGATGCTGTCGTTGGCCGAGAGAGCCTGCTCCTTGTCCGGCACCTGGTCAGCTAGGCGGTATTGCGGTTCAAGCTGTACATAAAGCCAGCCGGTGAGCAAAGTCGCGAGCAAGCCGCCGGCAAGGTACGGCATTGGCCGCGCCGCGACATGGCCGATGATGCCGACGGTCGCGTCATGCAACCAGCCGACGGCGCCATCATCATGGTCTTCGCTTGGTGCGGCTTGCGCCGCGTCTGCCGTCTTGCCCGGGCGAATGAGAAACACAGCCAAGGTCGGCACGACGGTCGCGATGGCCAGATAGGACGTGACGACCGCGATGACGGCTGCGATGCCGAACGTGCGGATCATGGCCGACTCGGCGAAGGCGAATGAGAGCAGGGCGATGATCGCGTTCATGGCGGTCAGCAGGCAACCGGGCGCAACATCGATGATCGCGGCGCGCGCGGCCGCCACGCGGCTGGCGCCTGCAAGGATACTGCGGCGGATCGAAAAGACGAGATGCATCGAATCGGAGAAGCCTGAAACCAGGATCAATGGCGTCAGCACGTTGATGAAGAGGTTCAGGCGGAAATCGAGCCCGCCAATGATCCCAAGTGTCCAGCAAATCGCGATGGCCGGGCCGAGCAGGGCAATCATTACCAGCGAAAGCCGCCTGAAGAACAAGAATGCCACCAGGCCGCCGAGCACGAACCCCAGGCCGTTGTAGATCAATCGGTCGCGCTCAACGGCATTACGGATCTCGAGTTGCATCACCGGTGCTCCGGTCAACTCAAGCGACAGACCGCTGCCAGCAAGTGCGGCCTCGGCGGACTTGCGAATCTCACCGATGACCGCACGGCTGCCATCGGCACTGACCACCTCGCGATCGAGCGCGACCACCAGCAGCGCCAGCTTACCGTCGTCGGAAAGGAACTTGCCGCGGACAATCTCGTTGGTACGCAGCGTATCGATGATCTGCCGGAATGCCGCGTCGTCTTCCGGTAGGCTGTCCGGGACGATCGGCGGCGGATACCCTGTAGCATCGGGCTTGTCGCGTGCCGACAGCATCGACACCATACCATTGACGCCATTTGCCAGTTGCAGTTCGATCGCGAGATCAGCAAACGACCGTAGCCCCTTGCGCGTCAGCAGGTTGTCGCCCTGAACAACGGCCAGAACGTCATATTCACTCGAGGGAAACCGCCGGTCGATCGCCTCGTATTGTTTGAATTCGGGCGTCTCTGTGCGGAACAATTCAGAGAGGCTGTCATCGACCCTCAACTGAATGATCCCGAACGCGGCAATGATCGTCAGGGCGATGATAACGAGAAGGGAGAACACTGGTGCTCTCAGCGCGACAAGGCCGAGACGCTCCAGACCGAACGTCAGACGAAATGAACGCGCAATCTCCGGCGTCGGTTCGCTGCCGCCGTGCCTGACACCGTCATCCATATTTGGTTCTCATCTGATTCCGCCCGCGAGTCGCGCTCGGCGGGGGACGTTATCCTTGGTAACGCCGGGCGGCAATGGTGCGAAAAGCACACTCCCGCAAACGCTCGCCGGACATATGAGCCGAGCGCCAAGCTATTGAAACGGCGGCTGGCGGCGACGCCATCGCCATGGACGCCTTGCCAACGAGGCACTATATCGAGCCGTAAATTATTCGATGAACTCGCGCCACCCACTCAGCCGACCCCGTGCCTTCAGTGTAGAGGATCGCCTAGCTCCGATGCCGGACCACACACTCGATGCCCGCCACCTGAATTGTCCGCTGCCGATCCTCAAAACAAAGCGGGCGCTCGATAAGGTCGAAGTTGGCGAGACGCTTACCGTTCTGGCGACCGATCCCGGTTCACCGGACGATTTCATCGCGTTTGCAGACTCGCGCGGCCATACGTTGATCGAACAGACGACCAGCCCCGATGGCAGTTTCCGGTTCGTCCTGCGCCGGGAAAACTGATGCCGGGGCCCGGCAGACAGGCTTTTCGTTTGCTGGTTGCCGGTGCCTTACTGCTCGCTTACGGCCCCTTACCGAGTGCCCACGGCGCGGACTCCGCCGCTCAACGTGACGTGACCACCTGGCAGTTGGGGCGCTACGATGGGGCGCAGGCGGCGCTGGCCCTCCAATGCCCGACGTGTCCGGTCCTGCTTGCGCTTGCCTGCCCGGTCGCAGGGCGCGGCCTGCTTCGCCTCTCGCTGCCCGGGGCCGCGGTTGCCAATGGGCGCAACGGCGCCACCAAGCAGGTTCGTATCATTATCGACGATACCATCGTCTGGCGGCGAGCGACGACGCGGCACCGCACAGTGGCGATCGACATCCCCGCTCGTTCACGCGATTTGGATCATGGCGCCCCGCCGGATTCGGGTGCCGATGATATTTTCAAGCGCGTCATGCGATTCGAGCCGCAGATCGATCTGGCCAGCGACGATCGCATCCTGGATCGCGCGCTCGGAGCCTCGCTTGAACGTGGTGGCCGGATGGTCATTAATTTCTACGGTCAAAAGACGCTCATCAGCCTTGATGGCGCCGCCAGTGTCATCTCGACGGTACGCCGGATGTGCC
Source organism: uncultured Hyphomicrobiaceae bacterium (assembly GCA_964632265.1). GTDB lineage: Bacteria > Pseudomonadota > Alphaproteobacteria > Rhizobiales > Hyphomicrobiaceae > CAJQQK01. The sequence goes on from CAZWCL010000258.1 coordinate 3,023, forward strand.
AGCCAAAGGCTGCCCGCTCGGCTGCCCACCCCCAGGGCCGCCATTGTGTCTGGTCGTTGAAGCTCGGTTGTCATCCCACGCGGCGCGCGGCCCTGGAAGCCGGCAAAAACCATAGCGGCGCTATCGTACGGGAGATGGCCGAAGGCTACTGTTTAGCGTTGACCTTCGATGATCTCAACCGCGCCAAGGCCCAAGCGAGCCGGCTCAACGGCGTGATCGAGCGTAGCTGCCTTTAGTTGGGTCGGGAGACGCCACTGGCGCGGCGTGTCGATGGGCAGTTTGCGTGCGGTCGCGCGTGATCTTTCTTCGGGCCAGTCGATGGCCATTTCACCGTCGTTCTTGACATTCCCGGCCGGCGTCGACAAAAGACGCAGCGGTGCCTGTCGATTTGACGTCCGCAGGCGGGCGGTTAGCTCAGCGGTAGAGCACACGCTTCACACGCGTGGGGTCACTGGTTCAATCCCAGTACCGCCCACCATCATCCGGCTTGTTATCCTGACGCGGCGGATGACGGGGCGGACCTGGTGCCGTCAGCGCCGCGCAAAAAAGCTCATGATCACCGGCTTGGTTGACGCTCGCCCTGCAACCGGTCATGACCGCACGTCATGGCGACCGATACACCTTCTTCTCATCAAGCACCGCGCCGCGATGTGCCGCCAAAAGCGGCCGACGCACCGCCGGTCTGGCTTTTGCCAATGGTCGTCGCCTCGGCGCTGTTCATGGAAAACATGGACGCTGCCGTCATCGCCACCTCACTGCCCGCGATCGCACGTGACCTCGGCCATGACCCGGTCGTTTTGAAGCTCGCGCTGACCAGCTATCTGTTGTCGCTGGCCGTCTTTATTCCGGTCAGCGGTTGGTGCGCCGATCGCTTTGGCGCGCGCCCCGTCTTCCAAGGCGCCATCATAGTTTTCATCGCATCATCAATCGCATGTGCCTCGGCGCAATCGCTTGAGCATCTGATCCTCGCGCGTGCCGCCCAAGGCGTCGGCGGCGCAATGATGGTGCCGGTCGGACGTCTCATCGTGCTACGCTCAGTGCCCAAGTCCGGAATGGTCGACGCGCTCGCCTACCTGTCAATTCCGGCACTCATGGCGCCGCTCATCGGCCCGCCGGTTGGCGGATTCGTGACGACATATTTCGACTGGCGCTGGATTTTCTGGCTGAACGTACCGATTGGCGCCCTGGGTCTTTTGCTTGCGGCCCGGTATATGCCCAACGTCCGCGCAGAAACCGAGCGGCGCATGGATTGGCTCGGGTTCGGACTTGCCGGGCCCGGCGTGGCATGCCTCATTTCCGGGCTGACGCTTGCCGGCAGCAAGGTCGTGGCGATCGAAATCGCCTACAGCCTCATGGCCGGCGGAGCTGCGCTTTGCGTTGCCTACGTGCGTCACGCCGCGCGCACGGAACAGCCGATCTTGGACCTCAAGTTGCTCCGGCATGCGACCTTCCGAACGAGTATCGCGGGCGGTGGCCTCTTTCGGCTCGGCATCGGTGCGATCCCGTTTCTTTTGCCGCTGATGCTGCAGGTCGGCTTCGGGATGACGCCGTTCCAATCCGGCATGATCACGTTCACGGGGGCATTCGGCGCGCTGATGATGAAATTCGCGGCGCGCCCGGTACTCAGGCGCTTCGGCTTCCGACGGGTGTTGACGTTCAACGCACTGATCTGCTCGGCGCTACTGATCTTTTATGCACTCTTCACCCCATCCACTCCTGCACTCGTCATGATCATCGTTCTTGTTGTTGCGAGCTTTTTCCGCTCACTCCAGTTTACGTGCCTCAATGCGGTAGCTTTCGCCGATGTCGGCGAAAAAGAGATGAGCAGCGCAACATCACTGGTCGGCGTTGCGCAGCAGTTGTTCGTGTCGACGGGGGTGGCGGTCGCCGCGCTGATACTCGAAACACTGCGCAGCCTGCGCGGCTCCACCGTGCTCACGCCAGATGACTTTTCAGTTGCCTTCCTGGTGGTAGCGGCGCTTACGGCACTCGCCTCGTTGATGCACCGCCGACTGCCAGCCGATGCCGGCAGCGGCGTGTCAGGTCACTAGATCATTTCCGTTTAGGTTGCAGACCGTTCGTAACAGGGGCCGTCGCCGGCTAAACCGGAAAAAATGATCTACTCCAATAGTGTAGAGCGGAACTACCGACCCCAGTGAAATCGCGAAAGCGATTCCACCAAGGTCGGACCCGCTCTAGGCGAGGTGGCGCAATAGATCCCGCTTATCAAGACGCGAAAAACAGTCCGCTGGGGAACTGAGCGCTCCGGCCTTACTCAATCGGTCAACACAACAAAGTCTGTCTTCATGCCGGTTTCACGTTCACTGCCGCGATCCGCGATGATCAGGGACGAGCCAGGTATCAGGCGATCCTCGATCGCAAGGCGCAGGGCTGGCGAAAGCGTCATCCTGTCGAGTGCCGCCCTGGCTGTCATTTGAGGAATGGAATCGCGCCGCTTCAACCATGTGCGCCGCGACCAGCCAGGCAGGCGCCCTCTCGCCGCGGCGGTGAGCGCAGTCCAGGCCGGCCAGATCGGAAGAGCGTCGTGTAGGGAAAGAGTGTTCAGAGCCGTG
>CAZWCL010000259.1:0-2003 GCA_964632265.1 uncultured Hyphomicrobiaceae bacterium
ATGAGAAGATCGACGTCGTCCAGTTCGACATCGCCGGCGACACCCGCCAGAGCTTCGCCATCCGCGACGAGAGCAACGGACATCAGTATCGTTTCGTCTTACCGGGCCCTGAGTGGTCACCGGCGGTCTTCGAAAACTGCATAAATTCCCTTAAAAGCCAAATCGCACACGGCGATATCGTCGTCATCTCCGGCAGCTTCCCGCCGGGATTACCGCCAACCGCGGCTGTCGAAGCCTGCGCTGTCGCCGAATCACAAGGCGCCCACGTACTCGTCGACACCTCCGGCCCCGCCCTCAATGAACTCTTGGACACCACAGCCGGAGAGGGACGCACCTTGATTATGAACAAGGACGAGGCCGAGAAGGTCGCGGGCGGTAACGTCGATATTTCGGGTGCCGCGGCTCTGGCACGTCGCCTCGTCAACGAGGACCGTGCAGCGACCGCCATAACCACCCTCGGCGCCGCCGGCGCCGTCGCCGCATCGCGTGACGGCACTTGGCACGTCGCGCCGCCCGACGTCCCCGTCATCAGCAAGGTCGGCGCCGGCGACAGCTTCGCCGCAGGTTACGTGATCGCACTCGCCAAACGCCAATCAACCGAGGCAGCTCTGCGCCACGCCATGGCCGCGGCAGCATCCGCAATAACGACGCCTGCCACACAACTCTGTACGCGGGAGGGAACTGAAACCAATCTTTCGAACGTCAACGTGAGAGCGCTTTGATACCCGCGGTTACCCTCAGCGACCAAGCAATGGAGACTTGAAACTATGCACGACAAAGCAGTCTACAACATCGCAATCGGCCTGGCCCTCAAAGAGCTGCACGATGAACGCGGATTGGACCGCAACGAACTGGCCAAAGCACTCGACACCGATGGTCAATCCATCTCCAAGATCGAGCACGGCTCTCTGCGCATGACCGCCGGAGAATTTTTCTTGATGATTGAACACCTTGATTTGTCGTGGGACGACTTCATCCAGCGTGTTCGCGCCAAACTGCCGGAAGCAAAAAAGGCGATGCGCTGATCGTGCACCCACCGCATCACCCACATGGCCTGCCCCACAAGGGAGAAGCAGATGAGTGGTAACTCAACAGGCACCGCCCCGTCGCAAGGCACCACTCCGTCGCACTCAAAGCCGTGATCTTCAACATGGACGGCGTCGGCTTCCACACGGCCGGGGCCCACTTCGCCGCGCAGAAATCGGTTTCCGATGAATTTCTGGCGGAACAACATCCAGGCGCCCATTGACGGCCCCCACTTGCGCCCCACCCTCAATTCCCGCATACGATCCCGACGCGGCCTAACCTCCGCGCACATCACAGCGCGCCATCTCGTTGCGCTTAACAAATCGGAGATACATCCCATGATATTCGATCGGCGCACCGCCGAGGGCTGGCTGTTCCTTGCCCTCTTCACCGCCTGCATCCCTGCCGCCAACTGGCTGATACAGCACGTCGGCACGACTTGCGTTCCGAACGGCCCGTGCCTGATCCCGGTCGCACCCCGACTGGACGGATCAAGCCTCATGGCGCCGAGCGCCGTCCTCGTCGTCGGCCTTGCGTTTGTCTTGCGCGATCTCGTCCAGCGCCGCCTCGGCGTTGGCTTCGCCGCAGCCGCCATCATCCTCGGCGCGATCCTCTCCGCCGCACTGGCCCCGCCATCATTGGTCTTGGCCTCGGCCGTCGCGTTCCTCATCTCCGAGTTCGCCGATCTTGCCGTCTACACGCCCCTGCAGAAACGCCGTCTCGTCCTTGCCGTGTTCGCTTCCAGCATCGTCGGCCTGGTTGTCGACAGCATCATCTTCTTGCAACTGGCCTTCGGTGACCTCACCTTCGTTTGGGGTCAGGTCGTCGGCAAGGCCTGGATGGTCCTCATCGCGCTCCCCTTCATCGCCTGGCTGCGCGACCGCGACCGCCGCCTCGGCCTCGAACCAGCGTAACGCGAGGAACAGCCGTGAGCCAACACATGCGACTTGGGCACCGTCGTGTTTATTCCCCGGAAA
>CAZWCL010000259.1:2103-5594 GCA_964632265.1 uncultured Hyphomicrobiaceae bacterium
CGCACGCGACCCGGCGCCGGGCGCCGCGCACGCGCAGGCCCGAGCGAAGCGAGGACAGCCGTGAGCCAACACATGCGACTTGGGCACCGTCGTGTTTATTCCCCGGAAACCCCGGTTCCCGAACCGTCCCGAGTTTACTAAATCAGGGAGCGCACGCGACCCGGCGCCGGGCGCCGCGCACGCGCAGGCCCGAGCGAAGCGAGGAACAGCCGTGAGCGAAAAAGACACAACCCACCTTACCCAACTCGGCCAACCGGCCACGATCCCGGCCTCGCCGGAGGCCGCGACGCTCGAGCGGGTCGCCAACCCCCATCCCGACACTCACTACGTCGCCCGCTTCACCGTGCCCGAGTTCACGTCGATCTGCCCTGTCACCGGCCAGCCTGACTTCGCTCATCTCGTCATCGACTATGTGCCGGCCGCCTGGTTGGTCGAATCCAAATCGCTCAAGATTTACCTGTCCACCTTCCGCAACCATGGCGCCTACCACGAGGATTGCACCATCGCGATCGGCAAGCGTCTGCGCGACCTGCTGACGCCCACTTTCCTGCGCATCGGTGGTTACTGGTATCCCCGCGGCGGCATCCCAATCGACGTCTTTTGGCGAACCGGCGAGCTACCAGCCGGCGTCTGGCTGCCGGAAACGGGAGTTGCGCCCTACCGCGGGCGCGGCTGATGCCGAGCGAATACGAGTTTCCTCCCAAGACACGCCCACCAACTTCGATCACGGCCCCTCTTGGGAGAGCGTCCCGCCGACCCACCGCCTGGCGGCGACCCGGCAGATGCCCGGCGCCCGCCAGCGCGGCAAGCGAAATATCACCCAATCGCATTAGCGATAGCGACAGGTTTCACCAGCAACCGCGCCTGCACGCTCTGGCGGCAGAAATGCATCTGCGCTATCAGACCAGAATTCCGTGCGCCGCGCTCGCCCGAACGGTCAGCGGGCGCACGATCCACCCTCTAGCAGGCTGTTGAAGAACTCAGTGAGGTCGCGATGCGAGACGAAATTGACTGCTCACAAGGCGCGTCCGTCGCAGATGTGGTGGATCCCACATCAAGGCGGCGCAACGAAGCTGAGCGGTCAATTTCGCCGCATCCGATCTAGGCGCTCTTCATACGCCCCTTGTTCCGCTCTTCCAGAATGGGTCGCACCCATTTATGGAAGCGCTCGGGTTCGGCATCATGCAGATAGCCGGACAGGCAGAACGAATGGCAGCCAATGTCGATGTAGCTTTGCAGCACATCGGCACACTGCTCCGGATTGCCGACGATACAGATGCCGGCGCCGGGCCGGGCTTTCGTCAACCCGCTCCACAGGTTTGGTGCGATGAGATCACCTTTTTCCTGAGCAAGTTGCTGCACGCGCTGGTTAGCTTCCGATTGGGCATAGTAAGTTCGAATGTAATTCGTACGTTCTTCTGTGACGTTGCGAATGAGACCTTCCGCCGCCTCCCACGCTTCGCGCTCCGTTTCCCGGCAAACGATTTGTAATCGCATTCCGAAGCCGAGCGCGTCGGCTCGTCCGTGTTTCGCCGCTAGCTCTCGCAGCATCACCATGTTCGAGCGGATCTTGTCAGTGGTGTCACCCCAGAAAAGATGAACGTCCGAATGCTTGGCCGACAGCTCCGCCGCCTGTTGTGAACCGCCACCCAGATAGAATTTTGGGTAGGGCTGCTGGTAGGGCTTCGGCGTTAGCTCCGCCTGTTTCAGATTATAATATTCCCCGTTCCAGTCTGTCGGCCCCGTCTGCGTCCACAGCGCTTTGAGGATCGAAACCTCTTCTTCCATGATTTCGTAGCGCTGTTGCTTGTTCCACTTCACGCCTTCGGCGATATTCTCCGTTTCGCTCTGCCCGGCAATAAGATTGACGGATATGCGGCCTTTGCTGAGTTGATCGAAGGTCGAGATCATCTTCGCCAAAAGCACCGGATTTATGTAGCTCGGCCGCGCCGCGATAAGCATCCTGATGCTCGAACTCCTGCCGGCCATCAGCGCCCCCGTCATCCAGGCATCCCAGCATTCATGCCCGACAGGAATGAGGACGTATTCGAAGCCGGCCCGTTCTGCAGCCTGCACGACCCGTTCGAACATTTCGGGCCCGGCAGCTATCTTGCGGGGTTCGCCGTAGTCATCCGTATCGCCGCGGGTTGGAATAAACCAGCCAAATTCGAGATTGCGCATGGGTGGGTATACCTTTGTTAGACGAAATCAATCCTATGGTCGCCAGCGACCGGCGCATGTGCGCTTTGCACCTGCGTGCTGTAATCACGTAAGTTTTTGCTGCCAGGGCTCGGGCACGAACCGATAGTCTTCGCCGCCGTGCCGCGCGACATGGCCGAACCCCGGAAAATGCAGGTGCATGCCCGTGACGAGCAGGCGCTCCGCCGCAGCCATATCGAAGATGCGCCGGCGCGATGCTTCGGCGGCGGCGCGGTCGACATCGACGACCATCGTGACGTCGGGCCGTGGCACCTGCACTTCCGGCATATGCACCGTGTCGCCCCAGATGAGCAGTGACTGTCCGGCCGATTCGACCAGAAAGCCGGAATGACCGGGCGTGTGGCCATGACACGGAACAGCACTGACGCCGGGAAAAACGTCGCCGCTCTCGAATGTTCGCATCCGCTCGGTATAGGGCGCGCACTGCTCGCGGGCCTGCTGAAACATCAAGACTTTCTCGCGTTCCGTGCCTCTTGCCATCTCACCGTCGTCGAACCAGTGCTTCGGTTCATTTGCGTGGACGACAAGCTCCGCATTGGGGAAGTTTGCCTTGCCGGTTTGCATGTTGGTCAGTCCGGCCGAATGGTCGGGGTGCATGTGGGTCAGCAAAACCGTATCGATTTCACTTGGCGCCACACCAGCAGCCTCCAGATTGGTGAGCAGCTTCCCCGCTTCAGAACCAAGATACTCTCCCGAGCCTGTCTCGATCAAAGCGACACGATCACCGGCTCGAAGCAAAAACGCATTGATCGACAGCATGAAGGTGCTTCGAAAGGCTGCCGCCAGATGAGCCCTTGCTTCGTCTTCGGGCACGTCGTGCATCATTTCGTGCGTACGTTCGAGAACGCCGTCACTCAGCGCCGTCACAATGATATCACCGATACGGCGATGATAGATCGCTGGAATCTGCTGTGGCGGATGTTCGCTCATATGCCGGCATCTCCCGGATTTTTGTTCAACGTGCGGCCATGCCGGTAGCCGGCCACCCGCGCGCTCAGACTAGAATAACCGCGACGCCGCGAGATCTGCACCGGCGCGCATCGCCCTTAATTTGGCCCAGACCACATCCGAAGTCACGCGGCCCATGCCGGCCGAAGTGTCGAAACCGCAGTCCGTCCCGGCCATGATGCGCGATGGATCACCGACCACTTCGGCGGCACGCTGGAGGCGTTCCGCGATGACTTCGGGATGCTCGACAAAATTTGTGGTAGTGTCGATCACGCCGACCAGAAGCGACTGATCCGGCGCCAATGGGAAATCACGGAACACAT
>CAZWCL010000260.1:0-5579 GCA_964632265.1 uncultured Hyphomicrobiaceae bacterium
GGCCTTCTTTCCATCGCGAACGCTTTCGATAGCAGCAACGATGTTGGGATAGGCAGCACAGCGGCATAGATTGCCGCTCATGTATTCGCGAATTTCCACCGCCGATCCTGCATGCCCCTCGTCAATGCATTGAATGGCCGAAATGATCTGACCCGGCGTACAATAGCCACACTGGAAGGCGTCATGTTCCTCAAACGCCGCCTGCATCGGGTGTAGGTGGCCGGTCGGCTTCGAAAGCCCTTCGATCGTTGTAATCTCGGCACCGTCAACCGTAAGCGCCAGCGTGAGACAGGAGTTGATCCGGCGTCCATCCAACAGGACCGTGCAAGCTCCGCATTGTCCCTGATTGCAGCCAATCTTCGTTCCGGTCAGACCAAGCGTATCGCGCAGCAGCTCCACGAGCGTCGTACGCGGTTCGACAGCAGCCGACCGCGTTTCGCCATTAAGTAAGAACTTGATCGTCGGTCGAGCGTCTGCCTCGACACCACCTCCCCGCGACCGCGCCGCAGTCGTGTCGGGCGAACCACTCATCAGTGCCAGTGACGATGCAGTAACTGCGCTGCCGTGCATAAAATTCCGGCGCGAAACGCCGCTGTTCTCGCTGTTGGGCATTCAAAGCTCCATCCGCAACACAAGAAGAAAGCCGTCTTTGCCGTCGCCCCGCACCGCGGCTCCGCAGGCATGAGGAACGATGGCCCGCCCCGGCGACGCGGCGTGCCGGCGTGACCTAGCCACCGCATCTGCCGGCGGCCTGACCCGACGGCTTGCAGTGCCCCATCAACGCGACCTCGTTCAAATCGTTCCGGCATTTTCTCGAAATTCGGAGGCCCGCGGCGGAGTGCCAGACATGCTCAACTGGTTTGCGAACTCAACCGGCATGCGGACACGTCGGCGTGAGCGGCAACCTTTATCAGTTGGTGCGAAGCAGGCGCATCAATGTCGACAACAGAACTTCAGGTCAGTTGGGCCGAGACCTGACGAGGCCGGCTAATAAGTTGCGCGCCCGCCGGACAAATCGAACACGGCGGCGGTCGTGAACGAGTTCTCTGCCGATGCCAGCCATGCAGCCATACTCGCCAACTCCTCGACCTTCACAAACCGCTGCCGCGGAATTTTCGACAGCATGTAATCGATGTGCTCTTGCGTGATCTGATCGAAAATCGCCGTCCGGGCTGCGGCCGGCGTAATCGCATTGACCGCGATATCATAATCGGCGAGTTCCTTGCCAAGCGACTTGGTCAACGCGATCAGGCCCGCTTTCGACGCTGAGTAATGCGCCGCGTTGGGATTGCCTTCCTTGCCCGCTATCGACGCGATGTTGATGATCCGCCCATAGCCCTTCTCGACCATCGCCGGCACGATCGCCTTGCAGCACATGAACGGCCCGTCAAGATTGACCCGCATCACCTTCTGCCACTCATCGACCTCCGTATTCCAAACCGTCGCGTTGGCCCCCGCGACGCCGGCGTTGTTGACCAGGATGTCGATCTGGCCATGCGCCGCAAGCGTTGCCTCCTGTGCCTTCTCGACGCTTGCGTAGTCTCCCACGTCCACCTCGACAACACGAACGCCATCGCCGATCTCACTCGCGGTTTTCTCGGCAAGCGCCGTGTCGCGATCCCATATGTCGACGTTGGCGCCCGAGGCGACGAACCGTTCGACACATGCCCGGCCAAATCCCTGCGCCCCGCCGGTGACGACGCCGACGCGCCCACTAAGATCGATCTGGTTGGCCATGGTCGTTTCCTCTGAATGATTTTCGTTGATTTACTTTTAGTTCTGAAACCGCCGCTGCAGTTCGCCGACCTGATCGGCATCGAGAATGTTGAGTTCGCGCCCTTGTAGCAGCAGATAAAGACGCGCTGTCTCTTCAAGCTCTTCGATCGCATCGGTCGCCGCCGCGAGCGATGAGCCGGCCACAACCGGCCCGTGATTGGCAAGCAGCACCGCATGGTGACGACCGGCGAGTTCACCGACCGCGTCGGCCAGCGCCTCGTCCCCCGGCGGATAATAGGGCACCAGTGGCAACTGTCCGATTCGCATTGCATAATAAGCCGTGATCGGCGGCAGGCAGTTGTCGGCATCGATTCCGGCCAGACAACTCACCGCAACCGAATGCGTCGAATGAAGATGCACGACCGCGCCCGAACCTGGTCTCCTCCCGTACATCGCAGCATGCAAGAACGCTTCCTTTGTCGGTTTGTCCCCATCGACATGAACCCCCTTGGCGTCGAGCTTCGAAATTCGTGCCGGATCGAGATTGCCGAGCGACGAGCCCGTCGGCGTCATCAGCCAGCCACCATCTGGCAAACTCGCCGATATGTTCCCCGTAGAACCATGCGTCAGCCCCCGTTCAAAAAGCGAGAGCGCAGTCGCGGTTATTTTCTCACGGAGTTCGCTCTCGCTTGTTCCACCCGCCATCTGTCGTCTCCGCTCTCTATGAAAGTCAGCTCGGTTTGCCCGAGGTCAGGTATTCAGTTCGCCAGCCGGTCCCATGCCTCGATAAAGAAGCGTTCGCCCCCGAAATTCCCCGACTTGAGCGCGAGCACGAGACCGCGCTCATCAAGCGACTTAGTCCACGGTACACCCGGATCGATCTCCGGCCCGATCTCGATTGCATCCACATTGAGACCGGTGACCACGGCGCCCGAGGTCTCACCACCAGCAACGATCAGCCGCGTAACACCGGCTTCGACGAGGTCGCGGGCAATCGATGCCATAGCCTCTTCGACCGCCGCCCCCGCCGCATCGCGACCAAGCTTTGACTGCACGGCCTCAACAGCCGCCGGGTCGTCGCTGGAATAGATAAGCACTGGCCGCTCGGCAGGTTGCGCCATCGCAAACGCGACGAACGTCTCTGGCGAGACCCGCTTCTCGGCCAATTCGATCGGATCGAGCTGCATCGCCGGTATGCCGGTCATCTTTGCCGCTTTGATCTGATTGCGCGTCGCCTCCGAGCAACTACCCGAAAGGATCACGGCCCGCCCGTCCGCCGCCGACATCGGTGCGTCCGCGTCGACCTTCGTGAGCAAGCCATCAGCGACGAAATTATCCGCAAGACCCAGCGCGACGCCCGATCCACCGGTAATCAACTTGTGGCCATGAGCCGCCGCGCCGATCGCCATCAGATGCGCATCCGATATGGCGTCTACCACGAGGAACCGCTTGCCCTCGGCGATCGCATTATCGACCCCGGCCCGAATAGCCATCGCGCCTTTATCGACAACCGCATAGTCAATCAGCCCGACCGGCAGTGTTGTTTGCCGCTGCATTACCTTGACGAGATTGGCATCGCGCATCGGCGTCAATGGATGGTCCTTCATTGCGCTATCGCAGAGAAGCTGCTCGCCGACGAACAGATGACCGTTGTAGATAGTCCGCTTGTTCGTCGGAAACGCGGGACACACGAAAGCCACTTCGCCCGCCAGCTTCTCGATCAGAGCCTCTGCGACGGGGCCGATATTTCCCTCGTCCGTAGAGTCGAAGGTCGAGCAATATTTGAAGAACAGCTGTCGCGCTCCAGCGTCGAGTAGCACGTCGGCAGATTTCAGTGACCATTCGATAGCCTCGTGCACCGGATTGGTCCGCGACTTGAGCGCGACCACTACGGCATCGAAATCCGCAAGCCTTTGCGGATCATCGGGCACGCCCATCACCTGGATTGTCCTGAGCCCGGAGCGTTTGAGAGTAAGCGCGAGATCAGTCGCGCCGGTAATGTCATCAGCAATGCAGCCGAGCAGCATCAGCGTTACCTCTGGTTCTTCGTTACCGCGTTGATTTCGGAACGGCCCGCAAGCGACGATCAGCCCCTGCGTTTCGCATCCCGCTCCCTGAGATCAGTTTTCAGGATCTTGCCATAGTTGTTCTTCGGCAGGCTGTCGACAAACACGTAGCGCTTGGGCCGCTTGAACCGGGCGATATGCGCCAGGCAAAGTTGGTCGAGCTCACCTGGATCGACCCTGCCCGCGTGACTTCGGCGAACCACATAGGCGACGACCTCCTCGCCCCACGTCTCGTGCGGTGCGCCGATGACGGCACACTCCTGCACCCGTCCGTCAGTGAGCAGGACTTCCTCGATCTCACGCGGATAGACGTTCATGCCGCCCGAAATGATCATGTCTTTTGACCGGTCCTTGAGGGTCAGAAAACCGTCTTCATCGAGCGTTCCCATGTCACCGGTCCATAGCCACCCGTCGCGCAACGCGGTCGCATTGGCCGCGGCATTGTCCCAATAACCAGCCATAACGCAATCGCTGCGCGTGATGATCTCGCCGACCTCACCGACGGCCACGTTATACCCGCTCTCGTCGACAACCTGGACCGCAACCCCCGTGCGCGCCATGCCGACGCCGGCAAGACGCGCTTCATATGCCGGGTTATCCGCATCGCGGTGTAGTCGCTGATCGAGCCCCGTGATCGTCATTGGCGACTCACCCTGCCCATAGAGTTGATAGAAGCAACCCTGGCCGAGCTTTTCGAAGCCACGTTTGAGGTCAGACACATACATCGGTGCCCCCCCATAGGCGATCGTGCGCAGGCCTGAAATATCCGTATCACCGCAGCGCGGATCATCGAGCAGTCGCGTGACCATGGTCGGCGCCGCGAACAATGAAACGTTCCGGTAGGCCGCAAATGCCTCAAGCAATTGGCCAGGCTCGAAGCTTTTGTAGATGACGTTATTCGCACCCTTGAGAATATGAGAGATGCCGTAGAGGCCCGAGCCGTGCGATAGCGGCGCCGCGTGGACGAACGTGTCCTCCGGCCCAACATTGTCTATGTCCGCGTAGTAAGCTTGGGTCGCGAACAGCAAATTGCGGTGCGTTAGCTGCGCCCCCTTCGGCCGCCCGGTCGTACCGCTGGTGTAGAACAGCCACGCCACTTCATTCGGTCCACCTGCATGAACCGGCATCATATCGCCATTGAGGAGACCTCTATAGTCAGCGCTTCCCGTCTCGACGATCTCTGGCCAGGGCGCATCCGCTGCATCAGATACACTCGCCGCGACATCCGCCGTCATGATGACAAGCTTCGCGCCGCAATTCTCGAGTATCCACGAAATCTCGCGCGCATGCAGCTTGGCATTGATCGGCACCGCCGTGAGACCGGCCCGCCAGGCACCGAAGAGACAAGGATAGAACTCCGCCGCATTCGTCATGGCAATGCCGACCCGGTCACCGGACCCCAGGCCGTGTCGCCCCCTCAGCGCCCCGGCGATGGCGGCAACCTGCCGTTCCAATTCGCGGTAGGTCAGGACGCCATTGTCCGCCGTAATCGCCGGTTGCTCGGGCACCACGCGTGCAATCGCATTGAGAGTGTAGGAGAGATTCATTGGCGCAACGATTGGCTCAGCGGTTCATCTTGGATTGCGACCGCGAGTCTGCCATTGGCTTCACCTGCCGGCAAGGCTGCGCGCGCCCTTCGTCATCGCAACAGCGATTGACAGTGAGGCGTGCGCCGCATCCCATGCCGCGACCAACAAAACACGACCAAACGAGACTAACGAGGGAGAACAAGCGATGAAGATTGCCATCATCGGCGTCGGCGCCCAGGGGCGAGTGCTTCTGAACTCCTGCGTCAAG
>CAZWCL010000261.1:0-5574 GCA_964632265.1 uncultured Hyphomicrobiaceae bacterium
AAGATGCAATCCAATTACGGCGCAAGCGCGCTCTCTATCGGGCAGCACACCGGGGCACCAAAGAAATGGACCTGATGCTTGGGCGGTATGGCGAAGCCAAGCTCGGAGGCATGACGGAGGCGGAGTTGACCGTTTTCGAAGCGCTTCTGGAGGAGCAGGATCCGGAAATCAACCAGTGGCTGTTCTCGCCGGAAACATGCGATCAGGGGCGCTATCAGGAACTGATTTCAGCCTTGCGGTCTTTTAATTCCATTGGATGAACTTTGGTGGTTTTGGTGTAATGGCAGGCAGCGGTGGTCGCGTTTGTGACGACGTCGGAAAGAGACGCTGAGATGAAAGACGGCGATCAGGCGCGAGCAGCGATCAAGTTCAGCGGTGTCATAGAGGGGCAGGATGCGCTTGTTCTGGCGCAACTGTTGCGCGATGCGGCGGCTGCTGTCACGGAAGGGGGACCGCCAACGATTGTGCACGTGGCGCGTGACGATCGCCGCCTCGATGCGCTTGAGCGCGGACTTGCATTTTTTGCACCCAAAACGCGGCGGATTTCGCTGCCGGCTTGGGATACTGTGCCGTACGATCGCATCGGACCAGACGCCGATATCGTATCGCGGCGCATGACGGCGCTGGCACGGTTGGCTTTGGGGGCGGGCAAAGAGCCGGTCATCCTGCTCACGACGGTCAACGCCGTATTGCAGCGGTTGCCGCCGCGTGAGTTCCTGCGCACCTCGATGAGGCAACTCGCACCCGGCCAACGATTGGACATGAACCGGCTGACGATGCGTCTGACGAATGGTGGTTTTCAGCGCACGGGTACGGTGATGGAACCTGGGGAGTTCGCGGTGCGCGGCGGCATTCTCGATGTGTTTCCACCGGGGCGCAGTTCGCCGGTTCGGCTCGACTTCTTCGGCGATACATTGGAATCGATCAAAGCGTTCGATGCCGAGACGCAGCGCACGGGAAAAATCGTCCAGAAGCTTATTCTGATGCCGGTGAACGAATGCGCGTTCGGTGAGGAGGCAGTGAAGCGCTTCCGTCAGCAATACGTGCAGCTCTTCGGAGGGCAGACCGGAGATGACCCGCTATATTCAGCGGTCAGCGAGGGACAACGGTTTCCCGGCATGGAACATTGGTTGCCGCTGTTTCACGAACATCTCGAGACGTTATTCGATTACGCCGGGCCGGCGCGTGTGACGTTCGACCATCTTTCCGGAGATGCGTTCACGCAGCGGTTCGAGCAGATCGAAGAGCATTATCAAGCGCGGGTTGATGGACTGGAGGCCGATACCTTTGGCGCGCCGCCCTATAAGCCCGTGCCGCCGAACATGATGTTCCTCGACCAAACGGCCTGGGACGCGCAGATTGGGGGCCGCGAGCGAGGCATTTTTTCCGCGTTCGGTGACGGCGACGACGACGGTGCCATCGACTTTAATGGGCGGCGTGCGCGCAACTTTGCACCGGAACGGCAGGCCGACGGGGCGGACCTGTTTGCGGCTGTGATCGGCTACATTCGCTCGCGGATCGCCGAAAACAAGAGGGTGCTCGTGACCTGCTGGACGCCGGGCGCGCGCGAGCGGCTGACCAAGTTGCTCGGGGAGCGGGGCCTCGAGAACGTGCGTCCCGTTGCGAACTATGCCGAGGCGCTGGCGTTGCCTGGCAGTCATGTGGCGATGGCGGTTCTGGGACTCGAGCACGGGTTCGAGACCGATAATCTGCTTGTCATTGCCGAACAGGACGTCCTCGGGGACCGATTGGTGCGCTCGCGCAAGAAGCGTAAGAAAGCGGCTGACGTCATCACCGAGGCGACGGCGCTGTCTATCGGCGATCTGGTTGTCCACGCCGATCACGGGATCGGACGGTTCCAATCGTTGAAAACGGTCGAGGCGTTGGGTGCGGCGCACGATTGCCTGGAACTCGTGTATGCCGGCGGGGACAAGCTATTTCTGCCGGTCGAAAATATCGAACTGTTGTCGCGGTATGGTTCGGAGAGCGAGACGACGCCGCTTGACCGGCTGGGTGGGGCCGGCTGGCAATCACGCAAGGCACGGCTGAAGCAACGTCTGCGGGAGATTGCCTCGGAACTGATCAAGGTTGCGGCTAAGCGCGCGTTGCGGGAGGCGCCGCGGATGAGCCCGCCCGCAGGGGCGTTCGATGAGTTCGTCACGCGGTTTCCGTTTGAGGAAACCGAGGACCAGATGGGCAGCATCGAGGCTGTGCTCGAAGATCTCGATGCCGGGCGACCGATGGACCGGCTGGTTTGCGGCGATGTCGGGTTCGGCAAAACGGAGGTTGCGATGCGCGCGGCTTTCGTTACGGCGCTTGCCGGCTTTCAGGTGGCGGTTGTTGTGCCGACGACACTGCTGGCGCGCCAGCACTACCGCTCGTTCGCGGATCGTTTCAAGGGGTTCCCCGTGCGGGTCGCGCAGGCCTCGCGGCTGGTGGTCGCCAAGGAGCTTTCCGAGACCAAGAAGGCATTGAAGGACGGGCAGATCGACATCGTCATTGGAACACACGCGTTACTTGGAAAATCTGTCGAGTTTGCGCACCTCGGCCTCGTTATCGTCGATGAGGAGCAGCACTTTGGTGTCGCGCACAAGGAGAAGCTTAAAAAGCTTCGTGAGGATGTCCATGTCCTCACGCTTTCAGCGACGCCCATTCCGCGGACGCTGCAATTGGCTCTATCAGGCGTACGTGAACTATCACTGATCACGACGCCACCAGTGGACCGTCTTGCGGTGCGCTCCTATATCTCGCCGTTCGATCCGGTTATTTTGCGAGAGGCACTCAGGCGCGAGCGCTATCGTGGGGGGCAGTCTTTCTATGTCGTGCCGCGGATTGCGGATCTGTCGGAAGTCGCGGAGTTTCTTGAGGAGACGGTGCCTGAACTCCGTGTCGCGCAGGCACATGGACAGTTACCCCCCGCCGAGATCGAGCGCATTATGAGCGCGTTCTATGATGGTGAGTTCGACATTCTACTCTCGACGGCGATCGTCGAATCCGGCCTCGATGTGCCAAATGCAAATACCATGATCGTACATCGGGCCGACATGTTCGGTTTGGCGCAGCTCTATCAGCTTCGCGGCCGCGTCGGGCGATCGAAAACGCGGGCGTACGCTTATTTCACGACGCCTCCGGGCAAGCGGCTCACTGAAACGGCTGAGAAGCGCCTAAAGGTGCTTCATTCGCTCGATACGCTCGGCGCCGGTTTTTCGCTTGCCAGCCACGACCTCGATATTCGCGGCGGCGGCAACCTGCTTGGCGAGGAGCAGTCGGGGCACATTCGCGAGGTTGGGTTCGAGCTTTACCAATCGATGCTGGAAGAGGCGATCACGACGCTCAAAGGAGAGGGCGCCGGGGCCCTTAGCGACGAGCAATGGTCGCCGGAGATCAATATTGGCATCACGAGCCTTATCCCTGAGGTCTATGTCAGTGATCTGCAGCTCCGGCTTGGTCTTTATCGGCGCTTGTCGGGGCTCACGTCGCGAGAGGAGATCGACGATTTTGCTGCCGAACTCGTCGATCGGTTCGGTGAAATGCCAACCGAGGTCAGAGCGTTGCTGAAAGTCATTGAAATCAAGGCGTTTTGCCTAGGGGCCGGCGTCGAAAAAATCGATGCGGGGCCGAAAGGGGCGGTGGTGAAATTCCGCGACGACAAGTTTGCGAACCCGACGGGGCTCGTCGATTTCATGCAGCGTTCGCGGGGGATGGCGCGGCTGCAGCCTGATCACCGGCTGGTGGTGCGTAATGACTGGGCGGATGATGAAAAACGCGTGGCGGGGGTGGTGCAGATCGTCAAGTCGCTTGACGCGCTTTCGCGTGAGGACACTGGCGCGGCTGACGGAAAGGATATAGGCGCCAGAGCGTCGTCGGCCTAGCGAAAAAGGTCATGGGCGTATCTCCGGATGAACGGGGACCCGTGGGCCCCCATTTTCAGTGCCGTGGATCGGCCGTGTCTACTTTGGCATTGTGCCGGTTCTAATTGCAGGGGCCAATGCGCTGGCGGTCGATCTCTTCGCCGTAGGCATCGATTTTTATACGTACTCTGCGACCGCGTCGGCTGCATCCTTCTATAAACATTTCGGTGTTGCGCAGACGGTCGTAGCGTTCGGTGATCTTATTCAGGCGCGGTGATACACATTCGCCCCTATCGCGTTTGCCTTCGTACTTGCCATAAGCTGAGAAGAACAATGTCTGTCTTTTGCCGGAGTTGCAGACCTGGGCCACGAAGGGATAGCGTTTGCCTTTCCGGACGCGAATGGCCTTGAAATTCTCCGGGCGCTCGCGGAGCCGTTCTCTGAGGCCAGCAGCCGTGATCGGCGGCGCGCATTCTCCGATGCGGCGCTCTTTGAGCTGCTTGCCCCAGGGGCTGATCAGGATGCGGAACCGGTCAGTTCGACGGCACGCCTCGGCGCGAAAGCGTGGCGGCTGATCATCAACAACGTCGATTCGGTTATAGCCGTCACGTTCGAGGATGCTGGTGATTTGGCTCGGACTGATCGCCGCCGGACATCGTCCTATCCGCTCGCGGTCCCGAATGCGGCCGCGACGATCAATGTTCAAGCGAATTTTGCGGGCATTACGGCAAGCTTCAATAACATAACGTGGCGGTGTGCGATCGGTGAATCTTATCCGGTTGAAACCATCTTTGCGCAGGGCGCGGCGGACCTGGCGTGGTGATAAGCGATTAGGCCGGCATTTTGCGATGGCGTCGATGACTTTAACGTCGCCGTGTTCACTGATCTCCAGCGAGAAGCGATTGCCGTTCCGGCAGCCGGTCGCCCGGTAAGGCACGGCGCTGTCGTCAGCCACGTCGATCCGTCTGAAACCTTCCTTGCGGATGATGTCGCGGACTTCTTCCGGCGCAATGGCGCGGCGGCATTTGCCGATCTCGTTGCGGTACTCATAGCTTCCGTTGGCGCGCAGCTTGACACGGTAGCGCGTGCCGCGACGGCAAACGTCGGCCTTTGCGTCCAGGATACCGAGATAAGTGATGTCGATCTCTTTATAGCCGTCTCGTCGCAGCATACGGCGCACCTTGCGCGCGCTCATTCCAAACGGCAGCTTCAACTGAGCCTTCGCAACCACCGTGGTCTGGAATAGGGCATCGGCGCGTAAGCCGCTGTGTGCGGAAGCACCGCCTGCCGTCAGTGCGCACATTATGAGTGTCGCTGCTATGCAATGAATAAACCGCACGTTCCGATCTCCTCAAATCCTCTACCGTTCACACCTGCGAGCGTGACCATGGGGCTGGCAGGCTCATCACTTCCAATGCCCGAGCCGACTGGCTGTGACGCATGGTTCTCGTAGCACCAATTGGCGTGTTTTTTAGACAGTGCCCGGACGAATGAGGTTTTGACGTGACGAAAAGGCATCGCGAGCAGAACTGGGCAATGGGCACTGATACTGGGCTTGGCGCGGGCTCAATCTTCCTGCCACCAGAGTTCGAAGCTCGTGCCGAGCAATGGTGGCGAGGGCGGATGGTTCAGATGAAACCATGCCGCATACCATTGGGCGGGAGGGTGAAACAACGGGATCAAGTAGTGGCCTGACAAAAGCGTACGGTCGAATGCGCGGACG
>CAZWCL010000262.1:0-5573 GCA_964632265.1 uncultured Hyphomicrobiaceae bacterium
GACACGCTAAGTGGCGAAGGTGGCGACGACACCGCCGATGGGGCCGGTGTTCATTTCATTGCCCGGTGATATCCTGAACAATGAGGCCGGGATCGACCTTGGCGCATCGAGCCGGATCGCGTCACGAACACGGCCCGACGATCAGACCATGAAGGCGCTCGCCGAACGGATAATCAAGGCCAAGGCGCCCGTCATCATTACCGGTGACGAGATTGTGCGCAGTGATGCGCTCGCGATCGCCGCAGAGTTCGCCGAAACGATCGGGGCGGCGGCGTATCAGCAGACCGTTGGCTATGGCTCGCACTTCCTGTCGGAGCACGCCTGTTACGTCGGCTCTCTTAGCCGCGATCAAAAGCAGGTGCGCGACCTGCTGCAACAATACGATCTGATGATCGCACTCGGCGCCGATCCGTTGCGCATGTCGGTCTACGACGAAGTCGCACCGAAACCGGATGACCTCCCCGTCATCCATGTCGGTCTAGATGACTGGGACATTGCCAAGAACTATGCGGTGGAGATCGGCGTGAAAGCCGATGTGGCCGCGACCCTCGAAACGCTCGTCCCAGCCATACGCGAAATGGGCGGCGGGGCCTATGCCAACTCGGCAAAGGCACGGGTCGACGAGTTGAAGCCGTGCAACTGGTCGGCGAAACGCAAAATGCTCGTCGAGAAATTCGAAGACCTCTCGGATACGACGCCGATCGCGCCGGATTGGATGTCACTGGCAATCGCGCGGGCGCTGCCTGACGACGCGGTATTGGTCAACGAAGGGCTGACCTCGGCGCGGCATCTCACCGATCTCGTGGCGTACCGCGAGCGCTACGATTATCATGCGCTGGCCTCCGGAGGGATTGGCTGGGGGCTGCCGGCTTCAGTGGGCATTTCTCTCGCCCAGGCGCCCCGCCCGGTTTGTTGCGTGTCAGGCGACGGCAGCGCCATGTATTCGATCCAGGCCCTGTGGACGGCCGCCAATATGAAGCTGCCGCTAACATTCGTCATCGCCAACAATGGTGGGTATCGGATAATCAAGCAGCGGCTGCTCGCATTCCACGGCAACGACCACTTCATCGGAATGGATTTCGAAGATCCATCGATCGATTTCTCCGCGCTCGCCAAATCGATGGGTCTTGCGAGCGTGCGGGTCGACCAGCCGGGAGACCTGCAGAGTGCGCTGCAGTCAGGCATGAAGTCCGGAAAACCGAACCTCGTCGAAGTCATGGTCGAGGGGAGTGTTGGCTGATGGGCGAAAACGAGGCCAACTCGCCGTTCACCAGGGTGTCGTTTGACGCCGATGCGTGCGGGCCGGCCGACGGCATCCGGATTGTCGACCTGTCCCGGCTGGTCGCCGGCAACATGCTTTCGCTGCAACTGGCCGACTTCGGCGCCGACGTGATCAAGGTAGAGCCACCGGAAGGCGACGCGCTCAGGCACTGGAAGGATAATGGCCGGGACCTGCACTGGAAGGTCTATGGGCGCAACAAGCGGTCTGTCGTGCTCAATCTGCGCTCGGATGCCGGCAAGGCGGCGCTGCGGCGTCTGCTCGAGACAGCCGATGTTCTGGTCGAGAACTACCGGCCTGGGACGCTGGAAAAAATGGGCTTCGGTCCAACCGTGCTGCACGGGGACAATCCGAACCTTATGATCGTACGCATCTCAGGTTTCGGCCAGACCGGGCCCTACGCAAGCCATCCCGGTTTCGGAACTCTTGTCGAGGCGATGAGCGGATTTGCGGCGCGAACGGGCTTTCAGGATCGTGAACCCGTGCTGCCGCCCCTGGCACTCGCAGACATGATCGCCGGGATGCAGGGGGCCATGGCTGTCTGTCTCGCGCTCAGGGCGCGCGACCAGGGGAAGGCTGGCGGACAAGTTATCGATTTGTCGCTGATCGAGCCAATCTTCTCAATACTTGGGCCGCAAGCGGCACAGTACCGCGAGACCGGACAGGTGCCCGAGCGTACAGGGAGCGGGTCGAACTCGTCAGCACCGCGCAACGTCTACAAGTGCGTCGACGGCAAGTACGTTGCGATGTCGGGGTCGATGCAGACGATGGCCATGCGCATCTTCGACGTCATCGGTCGACCTGACATGAAAGATGATCCGCGCTTTCGGCTCAATGCCGACCGCGTCGCCAACCGCGCGCTTGTCGACGAAGCCGTTGGTAGCTGGTTCGCGACCAAGACACGAGACGAAGCGCTCGCCATCATGCGGGACAATGCCGTTACCGTGGGGCCGGTCTACAGCATCGATGAGAGCGTTGCCGATCCGCACTTCATTGAGCGCGAGATCATCGTCGAGGCGGACGATCCCGAACTCGGCAGCGTGCCGATGCACAATATATCGCCGCGTCTTTCCGAGACGCCCGGTGTTTGGAAGCGGCCAGCACCAGGACTTGGTGAGCATACGCGAGAAGTTTTTGAGGGCCTCGGATATACGGCGGCCGAGATCGAAGGGCTGCAGACGCCGCCCGACACCAAGACCTGAACACAAGATCACGAGACCCGTCCAATGTATCGATCCTTGCTCTATGTACCCGCCGACAACGAACGCTTTGTGTCGAAGGCGCCATCACGGGGGGCGGATGCCATTATTCTCGACCTCGAAGACAGCATTCCGGAAGCACGCAAGGAGGACGCGCGCAGGGCGCTTGCGACCGCCGTGGCGCGCTGTGAGAGCCCGGATGGCGATGTGCTCGTGCGCGTCAATCGTCCGATCCGACATTGTATCGATGATGTCAGTGCGGCTGTCGCGGCCGGCGTCGACGCGATTTTGTTGCCGAAGGCGGAGAGCGCTGACCATGTGCGCCTTGTTGTTGAAGGGATCGAAGATGCGGAACGGCAAACTCCGGACTCGAAGCTGACCAAGGTGATCGTGATCATTGAGGACCCGGCTGCCGTGATGGATGCCCGGGCGATCATATCCGCATCGCCGCGCGTGGTCGGCGCGGCAACAGGCAGCGAGGATATCGCCACGATCCTCGAAGCTGAAGCCCTGCCCGAGACGTTGCGCCTTGCCAAGCAGCTTGTGCATATGGCGGCGAAATCGGCAGGACGGTTTTCATTCGGTCTTTTCGGAACCGTCGCGGACTATTCCGATCAGGATGCCATCAGGTCGCTCGTCGCCGAGGCGCGCCGGCATGGGTTTGACGGGGCGAGTTGCATTCACCCCTCGGTCGTGCCGCTACTGAACGATGGCTTCAGTCCCAGCGCGGAAGACGTTTCATACGCCGAACGGGTCGTCAAAGCACTAGAAGCCGCCGAGCGTGAGGGCCTTGGCGCGGTCAGCCTCGATGGCAAAATGATCGACAAGCCGGTCGCCGACCGGGCGCGGCTGCTTTTGACGCGGGCGCGGCGGAACTGGCCCAGCTGAGATGCCTGCGCTGTCGCCCTGTCAGGACGCGAGATGCCTTGCCGGATCGGGCCGAATGGACAACGTCTCGCGGAACGACGGAACAAGCTCCTGAGAGTTCACAGCTAGCGTACCCAGCCACCGTCAATAACGATTGTGCGGCCTGTCACGTAATCCGAGAGTTCTGTGGTCAAGAACTCGACGACACCGGCGCAATCGTCGGCGGTGCCTTCCCGGCGCAATGGAATTTCAGCCGCCATGTGACTGCGGTCGCCGAGACGGCCGGTCCGAATGATGCCGGGCGCAATGCAGTTGACATTGATGCCGTGTGGCCCGAGTTCCTGCGCGAGCGTGCGCGTGTAATGGATGATCGCGGCCTTGGCGGTGCCATAGGGGAAATATCTTCCCTTCGCATCGACACCGGCCGTGGATGACACCGTTACGATCTTGCCGGAGCCCTGGCGCTTCATCACGGGGGCTACGGCGGCGCAGGTGAGCATACATGTCTTGATATTGATATCGAGTACGCGAGCGAGTGTGACGTCGTCGAATTGCGAAGGGGTGGCGGTCGTCACGACGTCGGCACTGTCGTTTGCGCCAAGCTTAACATCGCCGCGCTCGTCAGCGAAGGTCACGGTGCCTCCGCCGGCGTTACAAACGGCAATGTCGACCCTTCCCAGACGTTCGACGATCGCATTAACGGCGGAGTCGGTGGCGGTGCGGTCGGTCAGATCCGCTTCGAAGCCCATCGCGCGAACGCCGGTTGCCTCGCACTCCTGCATGACCGTTGAGGCGGTGAGCTGCGCTTTTTCGAATTCATAGACGTCGGCGGCAGCAAGGTTGCGATCGACAATAGCGATGTCCGCACCCAGCCCGGCAAGCCGCAAAGCGTAGGCCCTGCCAAGGCCGCGGGCACCGCCTGTAATGAGAGCGACCTTGCCAGCAAGTCGACCGTCAGCTCGAGAGTTCGCCATTGGACGCTCCGATAATCGTGCGATTTCCGTTGAGCCAGTTTATCCGCATGTCGCGCGAGACGGTGCGGCGGTTGGCTCAAATCAAGCCGGTGATGCACAGGGCGGCATTTGAGACCGGTGACGACATAGTGACCCGGCAGACGAGGCGCCGGGTCTGGCGCGGTCATTTCGCGTTGCCGGCGCGGGAAGCGGGCGGGGCGAGGGCCCGCCCGCCAACGATATTCACGCTGTGGGTATCCAGACGGTCTCTATAATTTCAACGAGAAAGGCCATACCGACACCGGCGACGATGGCGCCTGCAAAGCGTGGCTGAAGTGCGACGGCCGTGGCGCCCTTAGATAGCGCCCGCGTTACTGTGACGGCGGCGAACATGATCGCAGCCTGTATCGAGCCAAAACCGACGAGATATGCAACGAGCGGCGAAGCTTCGGAGCCGACGACGGCTTCGGCGTAGGCACCGCCATGAAACAATCCGGCAACTGCGAACACCGCGGCGATCACGGCTGGATTGGCCGGCTTGTCCAACATTGCGATGGCACCGACCGCAATAACTGAACCGGCTATGATGAATTCGGCGGCAGGAAGCGTGACACCCAGTCCGGCGGTGAGGAGGCAACCGGCGATTGTGGCTGCAATGAACAGCGCAGGTACAAGCAGACGACTCGATAGAAACGCACACGCGATGCCTGCGGCAAGAACAAATGCCAAGTGATCGATCCCGATTACCGGATGGCCGAGGCCGGAAAGGAAACCCTGCCAAAACGTGGTTGGCGTGGCACCGCCCATCGGGTGATGCGCCAACGCGGCAGTCGCAGTCGTTGCAACAGCCAGAACGGCAAGAGCGGCGGTTGGCAGACGCGATCTGCTCAGCGATTTGTACATAGGGTTACTCCTGCTTTTGGGTGGCCATACATATTTCAGTGGTGCTCAGGTGCACGCGGCGTCCGACGATACCTTTATACCTCAGATGATTGCACAGGCGTCGGCGTTCGTATGCGAGCAACTACGTGTCATCACTGTTGTG
This sequence comes from uncultured Hyphomicrobiaceae bacterium, assembly GCA_964632265.1. Classification (GTDB taxonomy): domain Bacteria; phylum Pseudomonadota; class Alphaproteobacteria; order Rhizobiales; family Hyphomicrobiaceae; genus CAJQQK01. The sequence continues at coordinate 5,344 of CAZWCL010000262.1, forward strand.
CGTGATCACAAAGATGGTTGGCTGGCCTCGCGACAGCTCGACCACAAACCCGCCCGCCATGTCCTCGGCTCCCGCATGCAGCGAAGAGCCCAACTCTACACACTCAAATCAGTGCGTTTTTGAGAGGCCATGATCACTAATGAGAAGGGGTAATGGTGCCCAGGGGCGGAATCGAACCACCGACACTGCGATTTTCAGTCGCATGCTCTACCAACTGAGCTACCTGGGCG
>CAZWCL010000263.1:0-5558 GCA_964632265.1 uncultured Hyphomicrobiaceae bacterium
GCTCCTGATACGATGGTGTCTGGCGATCGTCGATACGGATGACCAGCGTAGCCCACCGCGACACGACCCGGCCCTCGATAATGATCTCGTCGTCCGGGGCGAGTTTGATCGCGCCGCGCGGCTCAAAGGAAATCGGTAGATCACCCTTGCCGAGATTGCGGCTTGCGCCATGTCCCCCGCCGGCGGCCATGGCGGAGATCAGAATTGCCAGAACGGCGACGCATAAGAAGACGCTGAAGTTGGCGCGTAGTCGGCGGAAAACCGGAAGGGGCGAGCTATAGCTTCTGCTCAAAGGAATCATCACGATACCCCATCAAGATGAGTTGCAATGAGTTCAGCACGCGCCTGCCAACCATCGCCGGCAACAGCCGCCCGCCGTAAATCGTTGCGCGCGTGATCAGATGCCGCAACCTCGATCGCCCCGGCATAACCGCACGGCGTTTCCGCGATCGAAAGGAGATGCCGGTAAGGCTTCAGGGCCGGTACGGCGATGGTCACGATTGGAGTACCGGCTGCCAGATATTCGCGCATCTTGAGCGGGTTGCCGGCGCGCACCTGATCATCGTAGCGGTAGAGAATCATCGACACCTGCCAATGCTGCACGTAGCGCGGCAAATCTTGATAGAGCCGTGGGCCCATGAGATGGACGTTGCCGCGTCCATTGATTGCGCCAAGGTCTGTCTTGATCGGCCCGATGAGAACGAATTGCCAGTCGGGCAGCTGGTCCGCCGCAGCCGCCAGCATCTCGAGGTCCAACCGATCGTCGATGCTGCCGTAGAAACCGGCGATCTTCTTACCCGACGGCAAGTCGGTTGCGCGCGGGACAGGTACGGCGAAATGGTCGAGATCCGTTCCGTGCGGGACGAACACGGTCTTGCCAGCAGGAAATCGTTCTGCGAGCACTTCGCTGGCGGCAAAAACGATATCGGCGCGTTCGACGAGGCGTTTTTCCAGCGCAACGACAGGTTCGTGATCGACGCCAACGAGCGATCCGAAGTCATCGCAGCAGTAATAGACGACGGCTCTCTCACCGAGTTCTCCGACCACTGGCAGAGCCGTCGGCAGCGACGTCCACAGTATCGGCCGCTCAATGGCGCGTTCGGCCATCACTTGCCGCAACTGCCGTCCCAGCAGGTGGCGGTTGGCCTGATGGACAAGCCGGCTCCCCGGCCACGACACGGCACGCGGGGCACAGAATGTGATGTTTTCCGGCGCCGCATCGATTGGCCCCATCGCATCGTCGCCATTGCCCCCCGGCGCATTGCGCGGCGCCCCATGCCACCCACCTCCAACAGCATCAATTACCTTGCGCGTGACCCGCCCCGCGTCACCGAGATTGAGTCGCGGCCGGCGCAGAACGATGGAATTGACGTAGATGACACGCCGGTCTCTCGCGAGAAAACGCATCAGGTGCTGCGACGAGGTCGGATGCCGTCCCCAGTCTTCGGCAAAGGTGATCATGTCGGCACGGGCATCGAACGGCATCACTCGGTGTCCTCAATGGCGCGTTTGATAACCGCCGGGTTGCCGGCCGCCAGCACGAACGGCGGCAGGCTCTTGGTGACCACTGAGCCCGCTGCAATGATCGTCCCGCGCCCGACACGGACGCCGCCGATAATTGTCGACCGGCTACCGACCCACACATCATCTTCCAGGATGATATCGCCGACCTGGTCATCGGTATCCATTTCCCCGCGGGCACGAGCCGCGGCATCGAGCGGATGACCGGGATAGCCAAGTAGATAATTGCCACCGGCGAGCCGTGTGTTATTGCCGATCTCGATACGCCGCCCGACGGCGATATTTGCCCCCCAACCGATATCGACATTGTCGCCGACGATGAGCGTGGCCACCTCGCTTCCGCCGGCGCGGCCGCTGACGTTCATGTTCCCCGCAACGCGGCAGCCCTCGCCAAGCTCCATGCGTACGATGCCCTGCATATACGGCAGACCGCTATCGAGTTTCAATCGGCGGGCGGGGCGAACAAGCCGGGTCTGGAACAGCGGCGTGTACCAAAAGATACGCAGAAAGTTCGACAAGCCCTCACAGATCCCGACATGCAGCGAATAGAGCGCATGATGCAGGCCCGGAATGACGGGAAAGCTTGCGTAACGCATCCACATAGCGGTGGCATAGATCGCACGCGCCGGCGCACTCTCGCGCGCCTTGACCCAGCGGCGAAACCGCATATTCGCGGGAAGACGCGCCATCCGCCCCTCTTCTTCCGGCACTGGTGCTTCGTCTTTCATGTTGTCATCCCAACTCATCCTGACGTGTGCCCCGGCGGTTCTGATTGCGCAGTTGCAGCGCCGTACAGGCCAACGCGGCAGTGAAACCGATTTGCAGGTAAAGCGGCCAACGGAACCCCTGCGACAGGAACGTGCCCGACGCACAGAAACCAAGCAGGCCCGCCAACAAGCCGATGCAGAAGGCGGCATATACCGGGTCGGCGTCTTGGTCCTTAAGGATGTTCCACGTTCGCCATAGAGAGCGCAGCAGCACGAGCACGATGGCGATTAACAGCGCAATGCCCGCAAGCCCGGTCTCGGCCATAACTTCGAACCAGGTACTGTGCGCCGCCATGTTACGCCCCGACCAGACGGGTGTGTGCGTGCGGAACTGGCTAGAGAAATTATCGAGGCCGACCCCACGCAGCGGTCTGTGCGCCGTCATGCTGATAGCAGCCGACCATGCATGCAGCCGTTCGAGCGCTGACCGGTCGATCCCTTCCGATTCAATCTCGGCCAGACCACCGGATTGGCGGCTACCGATATCCATTGCAATGACGAGACCGAATATGCCGATGACCGCGGCGAGAGCGAGGACCAGCTTCGAGCGGACATAAAACATGCCGACGGTCGCGAAAACCGTAACGACACCAAGTGCGCCCCCCCTGCTCTGGGTGGCGATTATCGCAAGGATCAGCATTGGCAGGACGACCAGGCAAAATTTCCCGAGCCCGGTTCGAATACCAACTTTCAGCAGGACGGCGAGCGCAAGACCGACTGGATAGAGAAGGACGAGCGCCAGATCGTTCGGGTCGCCAAGCTGCGAGCCACCCTGGATGGCCTGGCCCGGTACCGCGTTCGCGATGTCTTCAGGCGTCGAGAAGAGCGTCCGCCCGATGGTGACCCGGGTACCCTCGACGAGATCGATCTCATGGTACCAGTTGTAGCCGGTCTTGAGCGCAATGAGGCCACCGCTGCCAACCAAGATCCAAAGCGCCAGCCGGTAGTCCGTCGCTGATCTGATCAGCCATGCGAGCACCAGCGTCATCACCGCAATCTTCCAGAAGCTCTGGCTCCAGAAGTGAACTGAATTGGCCGGGTAAATCGACAACGCGACGCTCATCGCGACAATGACGAAGAACGCGACCGTGAGCGGAACTTCCGCACGCCAGGGCACCGCGTTCATGGTGTCGAGCGTCCGGTACCAGGCGTAGATCGCACCCGACGCAAGCACCATCGCAACAATAATCGGCAACCGCGTGTGCGCCGCCCAGTTACCCATCAACAGTATGCCCGCACCAAGGCTCGCCAATCCCGCCAGCGCCAGCCACATCGTTCGCCCCCGCGCGATCGGCTCCGGCGTCTGCACAATAGTCAAAATGATTGAGCCGAGTGCCGCCAACCCGAAGGCCAGCGGCAGCTGTAGCGGCAGCAAGATCGGATAGGCCTCGGGAATACGAAAGTACGATAGTGCGACGAAGCCAATGATCAGCGCCGGCGCCGGCGCAAAGAGCAACAGGACCAAGCCAAGCATGACCGGCAAACCGCCCACAAGAAAGACCACACCGCTCAGGACACAGCCGGCTATGCCGAGCAAAGCCTGTCCGGCATGGCTGTTCCAGGTGAATGTTGCGCCTGCGGAGGTCATCTACTGATATCCAACTCGTGCGCGCAGACGCTGCCAGATTTCATCCGGCATTTTGACCAGTCCGGTCGCAACGATGAGGAAGAGAAGGATAAAAAGAACGACGCCACTGTAGAGGAAGCGCCAACCAAGCCACTCATGAGGCGGCGCGATAGCAACAAGCACGACGGTCGCCGCCGTAATGATTACGGCCGACATCCACGGATAGGGCAGCGGCGCCAGTTCATAACCAAACCTGAGATGAAGCATGAACCTGACGACCTGTCCGGCAGCCATGGAGACAATGGCGCCATAAACCCCCATCATCGGAATAAGAATGAGATAGCCGGCAACGGCGATCAGCGCGCTCGTCACCTCGATGGCAAAGACGTAGCCCCCGTTTGCCCGCGCGTAGCTGCCGACATTCGTGAAGATCGTCAGAATGTGCAGGCTCTGAATAGCTACCAGGGGCGCAAGGTAGTCATTGATGCCAACGTAGGAGGCGGGCAGCACGACGTGAACGATTATCGGCCCCCCAAGAGCAACCGCGGCACCCGCTAATACGACGATTGCAAGGGCGATACTCCACATTCGCGCGCTCTCTTCGAAACCGCCCGGCTTTTGCAGGATCGCAATGCGCTTTGGCATCCACCACAGATCGAACGGCGAGGTCGCAAGCGACATAACCAGCGCAAACCGCATCGCCAGGCCGAAGTGGGCGATCACGTCACTTGGGACATGCCCGGGCATGAAGAGCCTGTTGGCGTTGCCGAGACCGAACAACGCCAGATCCGCACCGACGATCGGCACGCCAAACCCGATGATCTGCATCAGCGCCCGGTGCGACACTGAGATGCCCGTATCACGGATCTGCATCAATGCGAGCACGACCGCGAGAGCAATGAGGACGCTACCATTGGTAATCATGAGGCCGGCCACACCATAGCCGTGCGAGAGCGCAAGCCACATGAGCAGGGCCTGGGCCAGCGTCCGCGCCATAACGACGGCAAAGAACACCATCGCCTTGTCCTTGAGCCGCAGCCAGACCAGCGGCAGTTCCACGATTGCTGCAACCGTGCTACCGGCGATGAGTACGCGCATCGCGGTGTGTTCGGTTTCGATACCCAGGCTATCGAGAAGGTAGGGGCCGAAGATGACGGCGGGCGCACCGGCCACGACGACCAGCCCCAACAAGGTGCCGAGAAGTTCGCGGGCGCACCGGCGCTTGTCCGCGTCAGTTGTCGCGGTGCTTGCAAAGCGTATGAGCGTCGGGCCGATGGCAAGCCCGAGAATAAGCAGGATGAACTCGACGAAGCTAACTGCAACATCATACTGGCCGTATGCCGTGGGCGGCAGGTAAACGGCCATGATCGGCAACGTCACCAGCGACATGCCTTTGGTGGCGACCACCGCAACGAGGTAGATGATAGGGGACGGCAGCCGCCCGATCACGGACAGTTGCGGCACGCCGGGCGATCTGCCCCCGGCAGGCGATTGATAGACCTTGCGGATCATTGTCAATTTCATTCACGATGACAGACCCAGGACCCCTGGAGGGCATGTGCCGAGAGTGCGAAAAATTCATCACATCAGGGAGCCGGCGGAGTCCAGACACCTGCCGGTCGTGTGACTTCGTTGTGTTCCTTCAGGGAAGGACGCAGCGACCGGCTCTTCGGCCTCGTGGGCCCGCCATCCGTCTCGCGGCG
>CAZWCL010000264.1:0-5555 GCA_964632265.1 uncultured Hyphomicrobiaceae bacterium
AAGTCGATGCCGGCATCTTTGGCCAAAGCGTTGACGTAGGCATCGATCGGTCCGGTCCCGACACCCTCGAGTTCGATCTTCTCGCCGTTTTTCCTGACCGTTGCCGTGAGTTCACGCGTTTCGGAGGCATTGGCCCCGACGCGCGTGATGTGCTCGATGAACTCGTAGGGCTCCGTGGCGTCAAGATATTCCGACTTGAAGGCAGACCAGATGTCCGTCGGAGTCTGTTCGGCGCCGGTACCATCGGAGAGCTGTTGGACGACGCCGGAAAACTCGACCTGCAGGGCGCGGGGCATCTGGATCCCGTATTCGGTTTCCATGATATATGAAATCCCGCCCTTGCCTGATTGAGAATTGATCCGAATGACGGCTTCATAGCTAGCGCCCACATCAGCGGGATCAATCGGCAGGTAAGGCACATCCCAGACATCGCTGTTCATCGACGTCATCGCTTTGAGGCCCTTGTTGATCGCGTCCTGGTGACTGCCGGAGAAAGCCGTAAAGACCAGGTCACCGGCGTAAGGGTGGCGCGGGTGGACCGGAAGCTGATTACAATACTCGGCGGTGGCGCGCAGCTCGCGCATATTGCGCAAATCCAGACCCGCATCGACGCCCTGGCTAACCATATTCATGGCCAGCGTGATGATATCGACGTTGCCGGTACGCTCGCCGTTGCCGAAAAGAGTTCCCTCTATACGATCGGCGCCAGCCATTATGCCGAATTCAGCGGCAGCAACACCCGTGCCACGGTCGTTGTGGGGGTGTAGCGAGAGAACCACGCAATCGCGCTTCGAGAAGTTTCGGTGCATCCATTCGATCTGATCGGCGTGGATGTTCGGCGTTGAAACCTCGACGGTCGCCGGCAGGTTGATAATTGTCTTGTTGTCTGGTGTCGGCTGCCAGACCTCCATCACGGCTTCGCAGATTTCAAGCGCATAGGGCAACTCGGTCTGCGTAAAGCTTTCCGGAGAATACTGATGAATGATCTTCGTGGCGGGAAGTGTCGGGACCAAATCCTTGATCAGTTCGGCGCCGTCCGTCGCGATCTTCGTGATGCCGGGCATATCGAGTCCGAAAACAACGCGACGCTGTGTTGTCGATGTCGAGTTGTACAGATGCACAATCGCCTGTTTGGTACCGTTTATTGCCTCGAAGGTACGCCGAATCAGCTCTTCGCGTGACTGCGTCAACACTTGAATAATCACATCATCGGGAATCAACCCCTCATCAATCAGTGTGCGGCAGAACGCGTAGTCCGTTTCAGAAGCTGACGGAAAACCGACTTCGATCTCCTTGAAGCCCATATCGGTCAGCGCTTTGAACATGCGCAATTTTCGCTCAGGGCCCATTGGTTCAATGAGCGCCTGGTTACCATCGCGCAGGTCCACCGAGCACCAAGTAGGCGCTTCGGTGATCATTTTAGCCGGCCATGTACGGTCGGGGAGATCTACAGGTTGAAACGGCGCATATTTTTCTATCGGCATTACGGACATAGGTTTCGTGGTCCTGATTTTCGAAGGCTTTGACTTGAGCAATCTGATGCCGGTCGCGGTCGTGTAGCGCGCCGTTCAAGGCGCCCGCCAAAAACGGAGGGGTTTCCAGGGCGGTTACAGCTAAATTTCGATGCGGTGACTGCGGCGGCACTTCGATGCTGGCTCGTGGTGCGCAAACGCGCGCCAAGCGGTTCCCGACGTATTCAATACGCCGGGCTGGTAAGTCGAAGGTCGAGATGCCGAAAAATCATAACGTGCCAGGCCGTCAAGTCTTGTTAAAGATGCAATGCACTTTGCGAAGCAGCGGTGCAAAGAAAATTGCGAGCATGTCTAATAACGCAACAAGTGCTGTTTTGGAAGCCCTATCGGCGCACGATCAAAGACGAAGTGTTCCGGTGCTCATGTGAACAGTGTGCCCGCCGACCCTGACACCCTCAAGACGACCACCCTCGACCTCTAAACAAATATCTATTTCGCTCGGGCGGCCCATTTCGTAGCCCTGCTCCAAACGTCGGCGATGAAGGTCATCGGGCAGGCGGTCGAAGCGCTGGATAACGCCGGCGAACGCGGCCGCCGCCGATCCCGTGGCCGGGTCTTCCGCGATGCCGTGCAACGGTGCGAAAACGCGAACCCTATAGTCGGCATCCTGGTGTTCCGGGCGGTTGCAGTAAAGAAAAGCACCGTTGTTGCCAATCTCTCCAAGTGCGCCCCTCCAATACGTCATCTGCGCACGGGCCTTGCCAAGAGCCTCACGGGACGCGACGGGAACAAACAGAAAAGGTACGCCGGCATCGAACACCAGCGGGCGATGGTTGGCGAAGTTCAACTCGCCGGGAATCAGACCGACCGCTTGGGCGATGTCGTCGTTCGGCGGCGCCTCGGCGACTTCAGCGGGAACTTTGGGTCCGTCGAATTCAGCGTAAGCCGGCTCATCAGGCTCACCGCCCAGCTTAACGCCGACGCGCAGCAGACCAACAGGCGCCTCCAGGGTGACGAGTTGGTCGCGGCCGCCGCCAACCTCTTCGTGGCGCAGCGCGGCGAGCAGCGCAGCTGTTCCAACGGTCGGATGGCCGGCGAACGGGAGTTCCGCCTGCGGCGTAAAAATGCGAATGCCCGCAGTGTGGGCGGGCCGCTCCGGCGACATCACAAAGGCGGTTTCGGATAGGTTGAACTCAGCCGCGATGGCCTGCATGCGGGCGGTTTCGAGCCCGTCCGCGCCGAGGACCACGGCCAGTGGATTGCCGCCGAACCGGCGTTTCGTAAACACATCCAGCGTGTGAAACGTCAATGCCATCGTGGGGCGTCCTTCGTGGATGATTGCGATACGGCCATGGTATGGCGGGTGCTTACGCCAGAACGGTCTCGGACAGCAAGCGCGTAAAGCGGGTGGGGTTGATGTCGTCAAGCTCGGCCCGTGAACGCACGATCCTGGGGGCTTCCAGTTCAGGCTCTGCTTGGTTTGAGAGGAAGTCAGCGACGCGGCGCACCAAGGCGGCTCCTGAGAGCGGCGAGTGGAGCATACTGGCGAGGGCCAGATAAGGTTCGACCATCGCCATGCGGAAACCCGGTTGGCGAGTAAGGTCCAATCTGCCCAAACCCACCTCCTCTGCGATCTCTCGAGCGGCGGCGCCTGCGATATCGATCAATCCGTCCTCTGTGACGTCACGTTGGTCAAGCAAGCCGCCAGGCGATACATACTGCTCCTCGTTGAGCGTGCCGGCGGCAGCTTTTGCGACGAGCACGCCTCCGTCGGCGGCGACGATGATGCTGCTGGCGAACGCTTCGGCGGTATCGCCGCCATCGAAGCCGGTATCGCGCCAGTAAAGATAGGCCGCAAACGCCGTCGGCATGGCTTCCCCGAAGAGCACGTCATGCTCGATCGACCAGTTCCTGAGCACGAAAACACGGCCGTTGAACAGCTTGGGATTGTTGCTTGCGGCCGTCTTCCAGTGCGCGGCGATGGCCTTGGCGTGGCGCACCTCGAAAGGCCACCGTCCGTTGACCGTACGTAAGCGGCAATCGTTCAGCTCAAGAACCATAGGGTCATTTTTCCACAGACCTCGCGAACGATGAGCGGCAAATTTCTCGGGGCGATCGGCGTTCACGTTTTTCAATATTTACGAACAAGTACTACGCCTAAATCGCGCATCCATTTTGCCGAAACATGGCAGGATTTGGTCGACTTATGACGCAAATGAGTACTTTTGTGCGCTTAAATAACTGCTTTTGTTACACTTTATTTCGTCTTTTGTCAGCATGCGTACGGCCCCATTTAGACCAATTTGCCACACAGAAGCCATATTCGGATAGCCTTTTACATTTCATCGAACGACGTGGCCAAGACTACACATGGCGGCCCGTTCGATCGGCAAGCCGATACTGGGGAGTACGGCTGCTGGGGGACGAAGGACGTTGGGGGACACACATGACTACCACCAATCCGCACATCTGTGGCGCGCCGAGCCAGCCTCACACGCCGAGTGGCCTTTTGGCGCGCGCCAAGCTTTGGGCTTAGGTTTTCCGACCTAAGCTCCTGGCCGGACGGTGGGGGCTCCCCGCTTCCTCATCGTCCGGCCATTTTCAAGGATTTTGTGCCCGGCGCGGATAAATCCGCCGCCAAAACAAAAGGCACAAAACGAACTACCGGATGGTTCGCTCCGTCGCACCGCCACACACCTCCCTCCCCAACGCGGCGGGGCGGACCTCCGGTAGACCCTCTCATGACATTGCAGACAGGCGCGGACGGCCCGGCGCGATCAGGCCCCGGTCCGGTCAGCCGAAGGCGAATACCGCCGAGATGACGGTGAGCACGGCGGCTATCAAGACACCAAACATCAGTGTCCGCATTAGGGCTGCCGGCGGCGGGCTGCCGGCCGCGGCTGACTTGCTGGCAATCATTCGCAAGCGGATGGCCAAGCCGGTCAAAACTATGACGAAGACCAATTTGGCGACAAACCAAGCGTTCAAAATGTTCAAGTCGTACCTGAGAAAAAGCATGGCAACGCCGGTCAGCCATAGCAGGGCCACAGCCATCAGACCCAGCGCGCCAAACGAGCGACCGAGACCGACGAAGTGAGGCCGTGCGTCGGCGGAAAGGCGTTTGACATAGGTCCCGGTCACAAGGTTCGCAGTGGTCATTCCCATAGCAACTGCCAGTGACAACAAGTGCACGATCTTCAAGAGCGCGAACATATTCTCGGGTCTCCGCAAAGCTGCAAGTGCCGGATAAAAAAATAGGCCGGTGCTCATGCACCGGCCAGAAGCTCCGGCAGCGGGTGGAACGTGTCGTCCAGCCACGCCGGCGCGTGTCAGTGTCAGTTGCGCTCTTTGTCGACGAGGGCGCCTTCGCTGATCCAGGGCATCATGCCGCGCAGTTTGGCACCGACTTCCTCGATGGGGTGGGCGTCGTTCATGCGGCGGGTGGCCTTGAACTTGGCCTGGCCCGATTTCACTTCACGCATCCACTCTGAGGTGAACTGGCCGCTCTGGATGTCCTTCAGGACGCGGCGCATCTCGGCGCGGGTCTCGTCGGTGATGATGCGCGGTCCGGACGCATACTCGCCGAACTCGGCCGTGTTCGAGATCGAGTAGTTCATGTTGGCGATGCCGCCCTCGTAGATGAGGTCGACGATCAACTTCACTTCGTGAAGGCACTCAAAGTAGGCCATTTCCGGGGCGTAACCGGCTTCGACCAGCGTCTCGTAGCCGGCGCGGATCAGTTCGACAAGACCACCGCACAGGACCACCTGCTCGCCGAACAGGTCGGTTTCGCACTCTTCCTGGAATGTCGTCTCGATGACACCGGAGCGTCCGCCGCCGATGGCGCAGGCATAGGACAGCGCCGTGTCGTGAGCGTTGCCCGAGGCATCCTGGTCAATGGCAATCAGACAGGGTACGCCACCGCCGCGCTGATATTCGGAGCGAACGGTGTGTCCGGGGCCCTTGGGGGCCACCATAACCACGTCGATTGTCTTACCCGGCTCGATCAGGCTGAAATGGACATTGAGGCCATGGGAGAAGGCGATCGCGGCGCCGTCCTTGATGTTCGGTGCGATATGCTCC
>CAZWCL010000265.1:0-5550 GCA_964632265.1 uncultured Hyphomicrobiaceae bacterium
CGGCGTTGACGTTAAACGGCCCCCGCACCCGGTTGAGCGCGCCGGCAATCTCAGAAGGACAATAAGCCCAGCGAAGACGCAAGGCGGCAAGTCCGTGGATTTTGGAGAACGTTCTTGTCATGACCGTGTTTTCGCTGGTCGCGACCAGTTCGAGTCCCGATTCGTAGTCATTGCGCCGGACGTATTCTCCATAGGCTGCATCCAGAACTAGCAGAACCTGTTCTGGCAAACCCCGACGCAACCGTCGCACTTCCGAAAACGGGATGTAAGTGCCTGTGGGATTGTTCGGATTGGCGAGAAAAACGATTTTGGTGCGCGGCGTCACCACGTCCAGGATCGCATCGACATCGGCGACAAAGTTGTTTTCGGGCGCGACCACAGGTGTCCCGCCGGCTGCCATCGTCGCGATCTTGTAGACGAGGAAACCATGTTCAGTGTGGATCGCTTCGTCGCCGGTATTGAGATACGTCTGCGCGAGCATGTTCAAAAGCTCATCTGAGCCCGAGCCGCACACGATCCGTTCGGCGTTGATCCCGTAAGCAGCGGCAATCGCGTGGCGCAGTTTTGTGCACGCACCATCCGGGTACCGCCCAAGCGCGCCGCCAAGCTGCGAAAAGGCCTCGATAGCGGCGGGGCTTGGCCCCAGCGGCGTCTCATTCGCTGACAGGACGATGGGCCGCGCGTGACCTTCTATTGCATGGCCGCCGGGCACATAGGCTTGAATGTTCATCACGCCGGGGCGCGGATCTGGTTTGGTTGCGGCCATGGATCCTGGCTCATCTTCTCGCTGTGGCTGACGCAAGCTGGTTTAAATAGGCCGGAGTGTGGATGGATGCAAACACCGAAGGTTTGCCGGCCAAGGTTCACATTTCGGGGAAAACCCTGTAGGAAACGTTTCTTCGCCCTCGATCGGATCGATCGCAGGCTCCTCGCCGGATACTTTGATGAACGCAGAGAAAATACCTCTACTAAGAGCCGTTGACGACGGCCCTACCGATGAGGCTAACGACCCAACCAGCCCGTTCGTCACGTTCGACGACGGTTTGGCGCTCGAGAGCGGGCAGATGCTGCAGCCGGTGAGGATTGCGTATCAGACGTATGGCGAACTGAACGCAGAAAAATCGAATGCAGTCCTGATCTGCCATGCGCTCACCGGCGATCAACATTGTGCGAACGTGCACCCGAAAACGGGCAAGCCGGGTTGGTGGGAGCTTCTGGTGGGACCGGGGCGCCCGATTGACACACGCCGGTTCTTCGTAATTTGCCCGAATATCATCGGCGGCTGTATGGGCTCGAGTGGCCCAGCGTCGATCGATCCGGCGACTGACCAGCCTTACGGGCTTTCTTTTCCCGTTGTCACAATACGTGACATGGTTGAGGCGCAGGTGCGGCTGATTGATCACTTTGGCATCGATCAGCTCTTTGCGGTTGTCGGCGGCTCCATGGGCGGCATGCAGGTGCTTGAATGGGCCGCACACCATGGCGAGCGCGTCTTTGCCGCGGTGCCGATCGCAACGGCCGCCTGGCATTCTCCTCAAAATATCGCCTTTCATGAAGTCGGCCGCCAGTCTGTGATGGCGGACCCCGACTGGTGTCACGGCAATTATTTGATGGAAGACAAGATCCCCCGCCGCGGGCTCGCTGTCGCACGAATGGCCGCTCACATCACGTATTTGTCCGAAGAGGCGCTACAGACCAAGTTTGGCCGCAGCTTCCAGGATCGAGCCGACCGCTCCTTTTCCTTTGACGCTGACTTCCAGGTCGAAAGCTATCTGCGCTATCAGGGCTCTACATTCGTCGATCGTTTCGATGCTAACAGCTACCTCTACATCACCCGTGCAATGGATTATTTCGATCTTGCCGCGCGCTACGACGATATCCTCGCAAATGCCTTCCGCGGGACGAAAACCCGGTTCTGCGTCGTGTCGTTCACGAGCGACTGGCTCTACCCGACGCGCGAAAGCAAGGAAATCGTGCAGGCTTTAAACGCAGTGGCAGCGAATGTGTCATTCGTTGAAATCGAGAGTGACAAGGGCCACGACGCATTCCTCGTCAACGAGCCCGAGTTCTTTGACACCGTTGGCGGCTTCATCGGCGCCGCCGCCAAAAGGCGGGGCATTGCTGAGGCGAGACGCGTATGACCGTGGCCGAAGACCGCTCGATACCGGCGCAACCCCAAGCGCCCAACCAGGCTAGGGGCGCCTTGCTCAGAGGCAAATCCGCACCTCGTGTTGACCATCAGTTGATTGCCGAAATGGTGCCGAGCGGGTCGCGTGTCCTCGACGTTGGCTGTGGCGATGGTGAGCTGCTGCAACTTTTGACTGACGAACGCGCTGCCGATGGCCGGGGTATCGAAGTAGAACGCGAGAAGGTCAACGCCTGCGTCGCCAGAGGTCTTTCCGTGATCCAGGGCGATGCTGATCTCGACCTCGATGACTATCCGGACAAGGCCTTCGACTACGCCGTCCTAAGCCTCACGATCCAGGCCACGCACTATCCAAAGCGTGTACTGAAGAACCTGCTTCGTATTGGCCATTACGCCATCGTCTCGTTCCCCAATTTCGGGCATTGGCAGATCCGCGCGTCTTTGCTCTTCACCGGTCGCATGCCGCAAACACGCAATCTACCGGAACCCTGGTACGACAGCCCCGATGGCCATCTGTGCACGATCACGGATTTCGCGCATCTGTGTAATGCCATTGACGCCGAGATCGAGCAGGCAGCCGCGTTTTCTTCGCGCGGCCGCCGTCTGCCGATCCACCGGTCTATCGGCTTGCAAAACCTGTTGGGCGAAAAGGCCGTCTTTCTGCTGAAAGGGAAATGACAGCGGGCGTCGGCCTGATGTTACACGCCGAAAGCTCCGATGATTCCGCCCTGGATCATCAGAACGCCGAGCCAGTAGAGCCCGTCGATAATAGTCAACATCCCGAGCTTGAGGGCAAAGCCGTGGTTGACGACGAGCGTCGTGGCAACGAAGCCAGCCCAAACGAAAGCACCTGAGATAAGCCCGTTCGAGACCGTCACCTGGCCATCACCAAGATGGCCGATCAGGCCGGCCAACACCCACGCCATAACGAGTTGCGCAACAAGAGTGAGAGCCAAAAGCCGGGCCATGTTGGCGCCGGCATTTGATGCCTTGATTTGATCGTCGCTAACGCCTGCCGCGGCTCTCCACGGCTTCGATAATACGTTGTACCATGCCGCGCCAAACAGGAACGAAGCTACGCCAGCCACGACGATGGCGATATAATTCATACCGGCAAAATCCATGGGCGTCTCCAGGCATGAGTTAAGCTGCGCAGCACAGTCACTATCGCCAACTGCGACGTCAAGACGGGGCCATCATGGCCGGCGAGCGGAGCGTAGCATACTCGATCAGCGAGGCTTCAGCGCCCAGACCGCGGCGCGCTTGATTTCGCTGTCTTCAAGTTCCCGTGTGACCGCGACCGCGTAGCGGGCGATGACGTCGAAGCGTTCGGCGGGAAAGTAATTTCGCTGCGGATCGCCCGCGAGGACCACGCGGTTGGCGGACTGGGCAGCGTCGAGCAAGCGAAGTGCCGCTGCCCCGAGCGCTCTTTCGTAGAAAACGTCGGCGAGACAAATGACCTCCGCTTCGCCGCCGACAAAGCCGGCCGCGAGCAAATCCCGATTATCAACCTCCAAGGATATGCCATTGAGCGCCGCGTTCATATGCAGTGCCGCGACGGCGAACGTGTCAGTATCGTTGGCGATGACCGGCCGTGCGCCGGCCACTGCGGCCGCAATGGCGACGAGACCTGAACCCGATCCGATATCGAGAACTGTGCGTCCCGAAATGATCTGCGGATTATCGAGGAGGTAGCGAGCCAAGGCCTGTCCACCAGCCCAGGCAAAAGCCCAGAACGGCGGCGCAACGTCGATCTCGCCAAGCTCTTCTTCGGTCTTGCGCCAGATCGGCAGGGATTCTTCGGCGAGATGCAGTCTGACTTCGGGCACCAGCGGCGGCGACATGACGACTGTGTTGTCGGTAATGAATTGTTTTTGGCGATCAGACATGGCTGTGACGGCCTTCCTGGCGGCGGCATCGCGGCTGGCTGCGTCTCGGCTAACTCTTCACAACGGCGATGGTCGTTGGCGCCGCGCAGGTGCTACGCTGTTTATATGGCGCCGCGCGTCGGGCAAAAAAGGAGCCTTCTATCATGACATCAAACTTGCCGCCCGATAGCCGTTTGCCGCTAGCCGATGTCCGCGTCCTCGATATCGCGACGATGGGTGCCGCTCCACTGGCTGCCACCTTTCTCGGCGATTTCGGCGCCGACGTGATCAAGGTCGAACACCCCGAACACGGCGATCATATCCGCGCGTTCGGCATGAAAAAGGACGATGTATCGCTCTACTGGAAGACGATCAGCCGCAACAAACGACCGATCACACTCAACTTGCAACACGAAGACGGCAAACACCTGCTGAAAGAGCTCGTCAAGTCGGCTGATGTCGTCATTGAGAATTTTCGGCCGGGCACGCTCGAGCGATGGGGGCTGGGCTACGATGATCTCGCCGCCGTGAACCCCGGGATCGTCATGCTGCGTACCACCGGGTTCGGCCAGACAGGCCCCTACGCCAGCCTGCCGGGCTTTGGCACGCTTGCCGAGGCGATGAGCGGTTTCGCGTCCATTACCGGGACGCCGGATACGCCACCGTTGCTGCCCCAGTTGGCACTTGCAGATGGCATATGTGGTGCCTTTGGTGCCTACGGTGTCATGGTCGCGCTCCATGCCAGAGCCCGCGATCCACAACGTCGTGGCCAAGTTGTCGACGCCTCGATTACCGAGGCGATGTCACGACTCTTGGAGAGCGTATATCTGGAATATGATCAACTTGGCGCGGTCCGTCAGCGCCATGGCAATCAGTTACCCGACGCCGCCCCGCGCGGCGCCTACGAGAGCCGGGAGCCTGGAAAGTACGTTGCTCTTTCGGGCAGCGCGCAGCCGATCGCGAAGCGTCTGCTGAAGGTAATCGGCGGCGAAGAACTGGCCTCTGATCCCCGTTTTCAAACCAACGCCGATCGGGTTGCAAATGTTGACGAACTGGATCGCATAATTGCCGGCTGGATGAAGCGCTATCCGCGCGACGAAGCCGTGCAGATACTCAGAGACGCGGAAGTTGCGGCAGGGCCTGTTTATGATGTCTCGGACGTTTTCGCCGACCCGCATTTCCGCGCGCGTCAGACGTTGGTCGAAGTCCCCGACGAAGACCTGGGACATCTGACCGTCCACAACGTGATGCCGCGCCTCTCCCGAACCAATGGCGAGGTGCGATATACAGGTGGGGCCAAAGGCAGTGCCAATAGAGGCATTCTAAGCGAAGAACTGAGACTGTCGGATGAAGAGATCGACCGCTTACGGATAAACGGGACAATCAGCTAGAATTTGTCCGGCTTCTTGAAAACCAGGGAGCGCAGGCGCCGGTCGGGTCTGCTAGCCGATGCCTGCCTTGAGCAATGAGACCTCGGTTCGAGAGCGGGTCCGACCTTGGTGGAATCGCTTTCGCGATTTCACTGGGGTCGGTAGT
>CAZWCL010000266.1:0-5530 GCA_964632265.1 uncultured Hyphomicrobiaceae bacterium
ACGAAGGTCAGCGAGGCGACAATCACCTCGTCACCCGGCCCGATCCCGGCAGCCAGCATCGCGAGGTGCAGCGCCGCGGTGCCGTTGGTCACCGCGACACCATGCTCGGCACCGACGAAACCGGCCGCGACATGCTGAGTCGCCTTCTCTATGGCGGCCGCCTTTCGCTTTTTATGGGTGTGGCACCCGTCTTCTTCGCGCTCATAATCGGCGGTGCGCTTGGCGTGTTCGCCGGGTTCGTCGGCGGCTGGCCCGGCATGGTGATCATGCGCGCGATGGACGTCTTCTACGCGTTTCCCTCGGTTCTTCTCGCAATTGCAATCTCCGGTGCCTTGGGCGCCGGCATCGAGAATGCCGTGCTCTCGTTGACGATCGTCTTCATCCCTCCGATCGCGCGCATATCTGAAAGCGTGACCACACAGGTGCGCTCGCTCGACTACGTGGAGGCAGCCCGCGCGACCGGCGCGCGCAACTTCACGATCATCCGCGCCCACGTCCTTCCCAACGTTCTCGGGCCGATTTTCATCTACTCGACGAGCTTGATAAGCGTCTCGATCATTCTGGCTTCCGGCCTTTCCTTCCTTGGCCTCGGCGTGCGGCCTCCAGAGGCAGAGTGGGGCCTGATGCTCAACACGCTGCGCCAGGCAATTTATGTCGATCCGTATCTCGCAGCCCTCCCGGGCGTCATGATCTTCATGACATCACTTAGTTTCAACCTGCTCAGCGACGGGCTCAGAAGCGCCATGGATATCCGCCTATGACCGATGCAATCGCCGATGAACGGCCCCCTAAAGACGACGCGACAACGCAGATGACCGCGCGTGCAAGCGGCGGCGGCCGGCCCGTCCTCACGGTCAATGATCTCGTCAAACACTTCACCGTCAAGAGCGGCCCGTTCCAGCCAAACGCCGGCAAGGTTTTGGCCGTTGACGGCGTCAGCTTCGAGCTGTCGGAAGGCGAAACGCTCGGCATCGTGGGCGAATCCGGTTGCGGCAAGTCGACAACCGCACGGGTTCTGATGCGGCTGATGGAGCCGGACAGCGGCGAGGTCATGATCAAGGGCGCCAAAGTCGGCGCGCCCGACGGTATTTCGGTGCGCGACATGCGCCATCTGCTGCAAATGGTTTTCCAAGACTCCTATGCCTCCCTCAACCCCCGCATGACGATCGAGGAAACCATCGCCTTCGGCCCGCGCGCACAGGGCGTATCGCTCGACGAGGCGAACCAGCGTGCACGCGAATTGCTTGGGCACGTCGGCCTTGACCCCAACCTGTTCATACGCCGCTACCCGCACGAGCTTTCCGGCGGCCAGCGCCAGCGCGTGAATATCGCCCGCGCCCTCGCGCTCAAGCCGGAAATCGTCATTCTGGATGAAGCTGTCTCAGCACTCGACAAATCCGTCGAGGCCCAGGTTCTCAATTTGCTCATGGATCTCAAAGAGCAACTGAACCTGACGTACATTTTTATCAGTCACGACCTCCATGTCGTCCATTACGTCAGCGACCGCGTGCTGGTAATGTATCTTGGAAAGGTCGTGGAAATCGGCAGCGTGGATGAGATCTATTCGGAGACGGCGCACCCCTACACCCGCGCGTTGCTGTCGGCGATGCCCTCGATGGACCCGTCGAACCGTGCGAACGAACCGCCGATTTCAGGAGATCCCCCGAACCCCATCAACCCGCCGAGCGGTTGCCGTTTCCATACTCGCTGCGCCTTTGCCGAGGACATCTGCTCGAAGAAGGAGCCATTGCTCCACACCGTCGACGGTAAGCCGCGACACTATTCTGCGTGCTTCATGAGCATTCCCGGCTCCGACCACAGTGGTGCGCCGAAAGGAAACCGCTAATGAATGTGCCCACGAATAATGCCCTCGTCGAAGTTGACGACCTCCGCGTTACGTTCTCGTCCCGCGATGCCCAGATTGCTGCTGTAAACGGCGTCTCTTTCACTCTCGATCCGGGAGAAGTGCTCTGCATCCTTGGCGAGTCAGGTTCCGGCAAGTCGGTAACGATGCGCGCGCTGATGCGTTTGCTGCCCAAGAACACGGCAAGGATAAGCGGTCAGGTGCAAATCGCCGGGCGTGATGTTGTGGCGATGAGTGACCACGATATCGCCGACATGCGCGGCCCCGTCGTCTCGATGATCTTCCAAGAGCCGATGACGGCGTTCGATCCTGTTTTCACGATCGGCGACCAGATCGCGGAGACGATTATCCGCCACGAAGGCGTGTCCCGAAGCGACGCGCTGGCTCGAGCGCTGGAGCTGCTTGATCTCGTCCAGATCCCATCGGCAAAGAGCCGTCTCAAGAACTATCCCTTCGAAATGTCCGGCGGCATGCGCCAGCGTGCGATGATTGCGCTAGCCCTGTCGTGCCGGCCATCGCTCTTGCTGGCTGACGAGCCAACCACCGCGCTGGATGCGACAGTCCAGATCCAGATCCTGCTGCTTTTGCGCAAGCTGCGCGAAGAGCTTGGCATGGCGATCATGTTTGTCACGCATGATATTGGGGTTGCCGTCGAAATCGCTGACAAGCTGGCCGTGATGTACGCCGGGCGTTTCGTCGAAACCGGTCCCGTGGCGGAAGTGTTCGCAAAGCCCGCCCATCATTATACCCACGGGCTGATGGCATCCACGGTCAAGCAGGCGAACAAGGGCCGGCGCCTTCAGGCAATCGACGGTTCGCCGCCTGATCTTGCCGCCCTGCCGCCCGGCTGTGCATTTGCGCCCCGGTGCGGCCGGTGCGATGCAACGTGCCAAAGCGCGCCGCCGGGCCTGTTCGACGCCGGCCCCAACCATAGCGTCGCCTGCTATCATCCGGTTGCCTCGAACGAGCCGGCGGTGGCAGACTGATTGCCGCCAAGGCACTTGCTATTAGTTCGCAAATCCCATTGAGGAGCGGTCGTGATGAATTCAGTCGGGTCGAATTTCAACAGTAGCTCGGTCGCTAGCTTCGTGGCCAATACGCTCGACGGCGTGAAGAGCCACGACACGGAATTGAAAGCTCTCGTCTCCACACTGGACGAGACCGCCCTCAGCGCCGCCCGGCATGCCGATGGCGTCGCGGCGGCAGGCGGCACCACCGGTGACCTCCATGGTCTGCCGTTTGTCGTCAAGGATATTATCGACATTGCCGGACAACAGACGCGCTCCGGCTCTCTCACACGGGCCGAGCAACCGCTGGCTGACGCCGACGCTCCAGTCGTGGCCGCATTGCGCGGCGCCGGCGCCATCCCGATCGCCAAGACCAACACGGTCGAGTTTGCGATCGGCGGGTGGGGCACCAACGAGACCGTTGGCACCCCGGTCAATCCCTGGGATCTCAAAACGCCCCGTGTGCCGGGCGGCTCCTCAAGCGGCACCGGCGTCCTCGTTGGTGCCGGCCTCGTGCCGGCCGGGCTCGGCACGGACACCGGTGGCTCGGTCCGCATTCCGGCCGCATTCTGCGGCTGTGTCGGCCTGAAGACCTCGATCGGACTGGTCAGCCGCGCCGGTGTCACGCCGCTCTCCGACACCCTCGACACGGTCGGGCCGCTGACGGACACGGTTGAACGGGCGGCGCGGATGCTGGCAATCATGCAGGGCCCGGATGCCGCTGATGCAACCACGCTTGGCGTCACTGCCCGCTGCCCCTTGAACGAACTCGATCGCGGCATCCAGGGCTTGCGCCTTGCCCGCATTGAAACCGACCACATGCCTCATTTGACGAATGAGGTCGCCGAAGCCTTCGATGCTGCGCTCGACCAATTACGCGAAGCTGGCGCGACGATCACCACCTGCGAATTGCCGCTTGCGCTTGATGACTACCAGCATCTTGGTGGTATCATATCGGCGACCGAAGCCTACGCCACCTATCAGGACATCGTCGACAATCCCAACTCGCATATGGCAGCTCCAAACCGTACGCGAATGGCACGCGGTGCCGATGTCAGCGCTGCCGAACTTATTCGTATCCGGCGCGACCGGGCCCGCGCGATTGCTGACTTCGAAGCGATCATAGATCGCGCCGATGCGATCATTCTGCCGACCGCCGCGTTTGCCGCGATCCCGATCGCGGATGTCGACGAGACCAACATGCGAATGTCATCGCACACTCGTTTCGCCAACTATCTCGAGCTTGCAGGTCTTGCTGTGCCGATGAGCCTGACACCCGGCGGTCTGCCGACATCCCTTCAGATTGTGGTGCGCCGCTTCGACGACCCGTTGGCGCTGCGGATCGGGCAGGCGTTTGAGAAAGTGCGCGGCGCATTTCCCAGGCCAGACCTCGGCTAGCCGCGCGCGATTAGGTCCGTCACGGTTTGTCCATTTGAGTTGAGCCCCGCTGGTTTTATCTGAGGAATTTGTTGATGACTGACGCCTTTCAAACAGCAACGTACGGCGCACGCCCCGTCGGCTTCGGCACGCGGCCGGCTGTCCTCGTCGTGGACTTCCAACGCGGCTTTACCGATCCTGAATTTACGATGGGCAAGAGTGAGCGCATCCATCAAGCGCGTGACCGGACAGTTGCGCTTCTCGAAAAGGCCCGTCAGTGCGATGTCCCTGTCGCGAGCTGCTATGTCGGTTGGCAATCCCACAAGGACATGCAGTACTGGAAGGTCGACGCATTGTATGAAGAGTTTCTCGAGGGCAGTCCGGCGCTCGACATCGACCCGGCCATTGTCGGTTCCGGCGACGACTACACCTTCATGAAGAACGCACCTTCGATGTTCTTCCAGACGCCGATCACCACCTTCCTCACGAAGCATGGCATCGACACCACGATCATCACCGGCTGCGTCACCTCCGGTTGCGTGCGCGCCACAACTATCGATGCCTTCAGCTACGGTTACCGCACGATTGTCGTCGACGACTGTTGCGGCGATCCGGCGAAGGACAGCCATGAAGCGAACCTGCGCGACGTCGACCGGCGCTACGCCGACGTCGTGATGAGCCGCGATGTGGTCGGTTACTTTGAAGAGCTGCGCGGTCGCAACGACACATGAGGCTTGGTCTATGACGGATCTCGTAGTGGACGTTGGCGGCCTTCGCTTCGCAGCTCGTCTGGAGCGCGAGCGCGCACCTCGGACCTGCGCCGCCTTCGAGAACCACCTTCCATTCGAAAGTCGGATAATTCACGTCCGCTGGAGCGGCGAGGGTATGTGGATGCCGCTCGGTGAACTCGACTTCGGCATCGGTTTCGAGAACAACACCTCATATCCCGCGCCGGGTGAAATCATTCTCTATCCGGGCGGCATCAGCGAGACGGAAATCCTTCTTGCCTATGGCCCCGTTTGTTTCGCCTCCAAGGCAGGTCAGCTTTCAGGCAACCACTTCATGACGTTAACCAGCGGGCTCGAGAAGCTCCAGCCGCTCGGGCGCAAAACCCTTTACGAGGGCGCCCTCGATGTATCGATCGACCGTGGCTCGATTTGACTTGTCATTTCGAATAGCAGCGCGCCCGGTCACCGCTTTAAGTAATAGCCGGGCGCCGCGCCGCCGAGCAGGCTGTTGAAGAACTCAGTGAGGTCGCGATGCGAGACGAAATTGGCCGCTC
>CAZWCL010000267.1:0-5517 GCA_964632265.1 uncultured Hyphomicrobiaceae bacterium
CTTTTTCAACTCGGTCACGAAGCCTTCCACCTGATTGCTCCGGTCAGACCAAACACGCAATCGTCCATGCTCGAAGAAGGCTTGGCGAGCTACTTTGCGCTGACCTATCTTCAACGGATCGGCATCAATGACGGCGAAAATCTGCTCCCCCGTGGCGGCTATCGGCGCTCTTATTACAGCGTTCGCAAAATCGCCGCGCTCTACAAAATCGACTTCTTCGAGCGCGTGCGCCGTCTGCGCGAGCTACACGACAATTTCTCGGTTGTAAGCGTTGGCGACCTGCACGAGACCTTTCCGAAGATTTCCAGGGCGGATGCTCGATTGCTCGCGGCGCCGTTCCAGGCTGCCGACTGACACCCCGCCGCCGGCCATCGCTGTCCTGCTCAACGGGCTACTCGACCGGAAAATCACGGCCTCGCCGGTAACCGGGCAGGCTCATCGAATAATGCCACCACTCGCGCTTATAGTTGCGGAAGCCGGCCCCCTTCATCGCGTCGAACAGACGCCGGCGATTGGCGCGCGCCTGGTGGGCAATGCCTGGAGCAAAAGTGTGGCTTTTCACATCGAAGCAGTCCCACGCAGTCCCCATGTCGAGACGGTTGTCACGACCAAGCGAGGGAGAAAGGCATGTTGCCGCCGGCGTTGCCGTCAATACCGCCTCGATCGTTGACGGTCGGCCGCGCTTTTCCCCTGCGCCTTCGCCTTTGTTCACGAGCGTCAGGTCTACTGCCGTGCCGCGCGAATGGGACGAGCGTTCAGCCACGTAACCGCGCGGGATAACCTGGCTCCGGCGAATGCGGGGGTAGAAGTATTTCGTCGCCCTGCCGGGCGCGGTGCCGGCGCCGCCGCGCCGGGCCCATCGGAGAAAATGGCGAACGGCGCGCACGGGACGGTAGCAGTCATAGACGCGCAGACCCAGACCCTCGCCTTGCAGGCTTTGCTGGACGCGCGCGAGCGCCATCGCCACCGGCCGCGCCAGAACACAGCGGTTGGCGCTGTACCCATCCACCGGACTACCGACAAAGTTGAAGCCACCCGCATAGCGCATGTCGACTTCGATGCTTGGCGCTATATCTGCCAGATCGACGAACCCGCGGGGCAACTGCCGTTTCGCGGGCACGCGCTTTGGCACCGGCTTCGCAAACGTTGGCTTATCGGCTGACCGCCTATCGGCCTTGTCACGCCGCCGTTCGGGCGGGGCGTGCTTGTCGTTTTCGTCGACCGGTTGCAGCTTTTGGGATGGCGGCGGCGGCGTTAACGCATCGCGCGCGGTGGCAATACCTGTCGCGGCGGCGATCCATCCAACCGACAGCGCCATCAGTTTCAACCGGACCGGAAGGCTCACGCATTTCATCCCATTCAATCGAACTCAACACGCAGATCGGTCACGGCGGTATCGGAGTATTTCGTGCCCCGTTTCGCGTCGACGATTTCCAGTTGCGCCCACATGGCTCTGACCGGTGATGGCAGCGAAAGTCGCTGTTCGCTTGCACTGTCGCTCAGCGATACATCCATCATACGGCCCGTCGAGAAGCGCACGCGCAGCTTCCGGACGCGGCCATTGGCGCGGAACAGGCGACGTGATTTCCAGTAGCCGTTCTTCAACCTGAAACCCTTGATGCGGCGCTCGCTTTGCCAATCGAGGAGGATCCATTCGCCGATGCCGTCGTCGCGCTTGGCCGTGCGGCCCTCGACCCAGGCCGTCTTATCGCTACCGTCAAACAGGCTCGCCGGGCCGTAATCGGAGCGGTTGATCCCCGACGTTGGCAGATAAGAACTCACACAATAAAGCGTGCCGAGGTTATCCGCGCACGCGTCCGCGCTCTGCTTCGGCGAAGGTTGATGCGTCAGTCCGCGCCTCGTTCGGTTGGTCTCAGGTCCCGGCACGCGCCGCTGCAGTCCCGCGACCTGATCCGGCTGGGCTTTCGAACCCGAGCGGCCATTCTTCCAGCCGGCGGCAATCGCCTGCAGGCGTTCGACCTTGGCCGGATGCGTCTTGGTGGCTTCCTCGGCGGCAAGCTCGTTCATCGCGGAAAGCGCGTCGTCCTTGCTTGCGCCCATCTTGGCGAGGATATAACCCGAGAAATAGTCGGCTTCCAGTTCAGCCTCGTGGTCCTCGATGTTCTTGGCCAGGTGAAAGGCAAGGTGGTGGCCGATTTCATGCGCCATGATCGAAATCAGCGACCAGTACCGGCCCGTGCGTGCGCGAATCTCGTCAATGAAAAGCGTATTGTAGAGGATCAGCCGGCTGCCATCCGGCTGCAGGATCGCCGCGGCATTGCCGACGGCTGCCGCACGCACTTCAAAGCGCAGTGGCAATCCCATGGATGCCAAAATACGCTTGACGACACCGCGCGCCTCGTCGTCCGAGGCAAATGTGCGCAGACGTCCGTTCGTCTGTCCATGAAACGAGGACGCGGTGCCCTTGTTTTTGCCGATCTGCAGCGTCTTGACCTGCTGGGCGGTTGCATCCATTGGCTGCAAGGCGACGCCTGCCGCAATCAAGGTTGCCAGCAACAACACCATGGCCGGGCGGCCTGACCGAAACGTTTTCATGCTCCCTCCCGCACAAGAACCAGACCGATCTAATGCGCGTTTGCGACGCTAGAGCGTGTTCCGATTAAATGAAACCGATTCTGTTTCTCAATCGACATGACTTCCGTACGATCGCCGCACAGCGCCGGCCGCCTGTGGCGCACCAGCCGCGCCGCTTAATCGTGGCGGCGGCGGATTGCGAAGAAGTTCTTCAAAAGGTCGCGCGCGGCAGGTTCATTAATGCCGCCATAGACCTCCGGCGCATGATGACAGGTCTCGCGCGAGAAAAAAGCCGCCCCCTGCTCGATGCCGCCGGACTTCGGATCGTTGGCTGCGAAATAAAGACGGCGAATGCGGGCGAACGATATGGCCGCAGCACAAAGCGTACACGGCTCAAGTGTAACGTAGAGGTCGAAGCCTGGTAGGCGCCCGGAGCCTGTCGCCGAGCAGGCATGGCGGATGACGAGGATTTCGGCATGGGCTGTCGGGTCAGCCAGCTCCAACGTGCGATTGCCGTCCGAGCAGAACGGGCGGCCGTTTGGCGCAACGAGGACCGCGCCCACCGGCACCTCGCGGCGTTCGGCTGCAGCTCTCGCTTCATCGAGCGCAAGGGCCATATAGCGGTTCTCAGCGGCGTCCTCTTCCATGCATGTCCTCGGCTTCTTGCGCCCGTAAATCCTTGGAGGATCGCGACGAAGCGCATAGATGTGTGCTCAAGATAAGAAACGGCGCATGCCGCTCGCGGGGTGAGTGCACCGGCGCCCGTACCAAAACGGATTCTAGCACATGGCCAAGTCTCATGACACAGGGCGACGTCTGTCGCGCCCGGCAAAGGCACCGCCCGGCCGCGCCCATGCCGACGAATATCGGCGCCCGAGCGGCAAGCAACGGCCATCGCGGCCCAAAGGCAAGCCGGCGCAGGGCGAAGTGCAAAAGCGCGATAGCGCGACAGCCGACAAACGCGGCGCGACCGTCCCGGGACGGCCGGCGGCATCATCACGTCGTGCGCCGCCAAAGCGGAGGCCCGAAAGCGATGGACGGCCCGCTGCGCAGATGCGCATCGCCAAGGCGCTGGCGCGGGCCGGCCTTTGCTCGCGGCGCGATGGGGAACGCTGGATCGAAGCCGGCCGCGTGGCGGTCAATGGGCGCCGCATCACGTCGCCGGCTCTTGATGTCACGCCGCGCGACACGGTGACGGTCGATGGGCAGCCTTTACCGCAGCCGGAGCCGACGCGGCTTTGGCGCTATTCCAAGCCCAAAGGCCAGGTAACAACGCACCGCGATCCGGAGGGACGGCCGACGGTCTTCGAAAACCTGCCCGACGAGATGCCGCGTGTCGTCTCGATCGGCCGGCTTGACTACAATACCGAAGGTCTCCTCCTCATGACGACCGACGGTGAGTTGGCGCGCTACCTTGAGCTCCCGGCGACCGGCTGGCTGCGGCGCTACCGGGTTCGCGCGCATGGCGACATCTCGCAGGAGACGCTTGACGAGCTTGCCGACGGCATCAGTGTCGATGGCGTCCATTATGGGCCGATCGAGGCGACGCTCGACAGCCGGCAGGGGCGCAACGTCTGGCTGACGATCGGCCTGCGCGAGGGCAAGAACCGAGAAGTCCGTAAAGTGCTCGCGACCCTTGGTCTGGACGTGAACCGCCTTATCCGCATCTCGTTCGGCCCGTTCCAGTTGCTCGATCTCAAGCCTGGCACCGTCGCAAGTGTC
This sequence comes from uncultured Hyphomicrobiaceae bacterium, assembly GCA_964632265.1. GTDB lineage: Bacteria > Pseudomonadota > Alphaproteobacteria > Rhizobiales > Hyphomicrobiaceae > CAJQQK01. The sequence continues at coordinate 4,258 of CAZWCL010000267.1, forward strand.
CGCCGCGCGACCCTGCGTGATCAACTCGGCGCCCGGCTCGCGGCACGTTTCGGTCTCGGCGAGGATGGTGAGGAGGACGATCCCGGCGAGAGCGGGCGGACTAATCCACCGAGCGTCTCGCCGCGCCAAAGTCCAAAGCGCGGCGCGTCCCGATCGCCGCGAAAAGCGCTACAAGGTGCCGCCCCTTCAGACCGCCAGGCAAAACCCAGGCCTGCATCCGAAAAAGCTCGTGAGAAGCCTGACAAAAGTCGCCCGTCGGCCCGCCGCGACGACGTCATTCCAGACGTCGACGAAAACGATATCGACGAAATCACACCCTGGGCGGCCGCTGACGCGCAACGTCCGCCGCGAGACAAGCGCAAGCCATCCGGCAAGGCTGGTCTTCAATCCCGCCGTCGGAAACCGGCACTGGCGAAAGACGCGGCGCCCCGGCGCCCGAAGGACGGTCAATAATGCGTATCGTCGGCGGGCGCTTTCGCGGCCGGGCTTTGGCCGCGCCTGATGATGAAACGGTCCGTCCGACATCGGACCGTGTCCGCGAGGCGCTTTTTAATGTTCTCGAACATGGCATTGATGATTTCGATATTCGCGGCGCTCGCGTGCTCGATCTTTTTGCCGGCACGGGTGCGCTCGGCGTCGAAGCGTTATCGCGCGGTGCGGCAGCTGTGACATTCGTCGAAAACCGGGCTGCTTCGCGCGCGCTGATACAGGAGAATATCGCAGCCTTCGGTCTGGGCGGTATCGCGACGATCATGCGGCGCGATGCCACCGACCTCGGCCGCGCAACGCGCGGCGCCAGCTTCAGTCTCGTCTTCGCTGACCCACCCTACGGTCAGGGCCTCGCCGATCAGGCGTTGACGTCAGCCATCGCTGGCGGCTGGCTGGCCGACGGTGCCATCGTCGTGATTGAGGAGGCGATAGCGAGTCCGATCGACTGGCCATCAGGATGTAGCGCCTTCGACACGCGCCGCTACGGACAAACCCAGGTTTCCCTCGCGCGCGTCATCGGCGCTGATGTTCCGGATCCAAACTCGACATGACCGGCTTTTTCGCTCCCGGCGTGCCACGGTCAGGGAAACTGTCCGACGCCTGCGCGGACGCGCGAGCCAGCAGTGGTCGCCGCTCAGTCGGCAAAGCTTGGCCGATCATCGCCGGCCGAAAAGGCGTTCTATATCGGCAAGTTTGAGTTCGACGTAGGTTGCCCGGCCGTGGTTGCATTGACCCGAGCCTGGTGTGGCTACCATCTCGCGCAACAGGGCG
>CAZWCL010000268.1:0-5494 GCA_964632265.1 uncultured Hyphomicrobiaceae bacterium
GCCCTGGCAGCCACGTCTATAACCGCGCTCTGGTCGCCGCAATGGTCGCTGCCAAAGGCGAAGAGGCTGCCGAAAAGTGGGCAAAAGGCGTTGTCGCGAACCTCGCCCGCCGTCCGCAAGGCAACGACCGCGCCCAGGTGAAGGCCATATACGAAGGCCAGTGCGACGTTGCGATCGTCAATAGCTACTACTACGGCAAGATGAAATTCTCCGAGGACAAGCCCGCCCAGAAGAAATGGGCTGACGCCGTCAATCTGGTTTTCCCGAATCAGTCCGGCCGCGGCGCCCACGTCAATATCTCCGGCGGCGGCGTCGCCAAATACTCGAACAACAAGGAAGAGGCCGTCCGCTTCCTGGAGTTCCTGACGTCCGAGGAAGCACAAAAGCTCTACGGCGAGATCAATTACGAATATCCCGTGAACCCGAAAGTCGCGTTGACCGAGGAACTCAAATCGTGGGGAACATTCCAACGTGACAATGTCTCGATCGCGAAAATCGCTAAATTCGCGCCGACGGCCCAAAAGATAATCGACCGGGTGGGATGGTAGAAACCGCAAATTTCGAAACCGACAGCGGGCTCGCCACAGCGGCCGAGCAACAAACTGACGGTTCAGGCTTCAAGCTGAATGCATGGACGATCGCGACCCTCGCGATCGTCCTGTGCATGCTGGCGCCCATAATTGCCGTTTTCGCGGCCGCTAGCGGTGACAGTGGCGACCTATGGGGCCACCTTGCCTCCTCCGTGTTACCGCGCTACATCACCAACACGCTGACCCTGATGACCGGTGTTGCAGCGATTTCCCTCCTGTTCGGTATTTCCGCGGCCTGGGCGGTCACGTTCCGCGACTTCAAAGGACGCCGCACCCTTGAATGGATGCTGCTGCTACCTGCGGCCGTACCGGCCTACCTGGTCGCCTATACGTATGTCGACTTTCTCGAGTATGCCGGCCCTGTTCAAGGGACGCTGCGTAGCCTGTTTGGCTGGCAAAGCGCACGCGATTACTGGTTCCCCGAAGTCCGCTCCATGGGCGGCGCCATGCTTATCATGGGGGCGGTCCTCTACCCCTATATCTACATGATGGCGCGTACGGCTTTCGTTTTGACCCCCGCCTCGCTCTATGACACGGGCCGGGTCTCCGGCCGCAATGTTTTCTGGGCAGTCGCCCTGCCACTCGCGCGCCCGGCCCTCATCGCCGGTTTGGCGCTTGTGCTGATGGAGACCCTTTCCGATTTCGGAACCGTCGAATACTTTGCCATCGAGACACTGACGCTGGGCATTTTCAATGTCTGGCTCGGGATGAACAGCCTCGCCGCTGCCGCCCAGATCTCGATCGTGGCATTCGCATTCATCGTCATTTTGCTGGCGATCGAGCGCAGCGCCCGCTCCAACCGCCGGTACACCGATACCACGCAACGCTCGGTGCCTCTTTCGCCCCACCCGGTCACCGGAGCCGCCGCGCTACCCTGCTATCTGATCTGCCTCACGCCAATCCTCATCGGCTTCCTTCTGCCCGTCAGCGTGCTTCTCAGTTTTGTAATCTCCGGCCAGTCCATAACGCTGGAAGCAGCCGTCGCTCAGGCCGCTGTGAATTCCGTCGTACTGGCCCTATCGGTTGCTGGCTTGGTTATGATCATCGGTTCCTTCATGGCGATGGTCGCCCGATACCAGGGCGGCCTGCCGCTTCAGCGCGCCACAGCATTTGCCTCAATCGGCTACGCCTTTCCGGGCACCATTCTGGCGATTGGCGTTGTCACGGCAGCCGGCGCGTTTGACAGCGCAATAAGTACAATGACCGGTTCGGGCGCGCTCCTTGCAGGTTCACTGGCGCTGGTGATTATCGCGTGCACCGTACGTTTCCAGGCCATCGGCTATGGCGCGATGACCAGCGGGCTCGATCGGCTCAAGCCCAGTCTCCTCCATGTGAGCCGCACACTGGGGCGCTCTTTCGGCGGCACGCTATGGGCGGTCGTTATACCGCTCATCGGGAAATCCTTCATAGCAGGGGGCCTGCTCGTTTTCGTTGACGTCATGAAGGAGCTCCCCATGACGCTTCTATTACGGCCTTTCAACTACGAGACGCTCGCGACCTACGTTTATCAATTTGCGAAAGATGAATTGCTGGAGGAGGCCGCCCTGCCGGCACTTTTGATCATAACCGCCGGGATCGTGCCGATCGTCATCATGAACGCCGCTCTGCGCCGCCTCGCCCGGTGACCCGCCGTTACCAGCCCGCTGTCTGGCTAACCGGCCTTATCGATGATAAACGCCGCCTGACTTAAGGCGCTTTTCTCGAGCAGAATTGAACTATATGGCGCGGTTGGGCGTAGTCATGCTTGCATATGTAGAAGCACGCCGGACCAGCACACCTGGCAACGGAGAGACCAGATTGTCGAATGGCCTTGGATAGCGCGGCAGGAATTGAACGTGCTTTGCACGAAGCTCTGGCGTCGTGCGAGACGAACAAGACGCCTCCGGGACTGGCCCGCGCGATGCGCCACGCTGTCTTTCCCGCAGGCGGCCGCATACGACCCACGCTGTGTCTCGGTGTTGCCCAGGCCTGCTCCGGCGCCGCAACACCAGTAACCATGGCCGCCGCGGTGAGTACCGAACTGGTCCATTGCGCCTCGCTGGTTCATGATGACCTGCCATGTTTCGACGATGCCCCGCTACGGCGCGGCCGCCCGGCGGTCCATGTCGCTTTTGGCGAACCATTGGCCGTTCTTGCAGGCGATGCCCTGATCGTCCTGGCGTTCGCGACGCTTGCACGCGGGGCGGTCGCGTGCCCTCACCAACTGCCTGCCCTCATCGAAGCACTGAGCGATGCCGCCGGAACACCTCATGGCCTGATGGCTGGCCAGGCATGGGAATGCGAACCGGGCGTCGATCTACAAACATACCACCGCGCGAAGACCGGTTCGATGTTCATCGCAGCGTGCGCTGCCGGCGCCATCAGCGTTGACGACGACCCGGAGCCCTGGCGACACTTCGGCTCCAGGGTCGGCGAGGCCTACCAGATCATCGACGATGTGCTCGACGTGACCGGCAGCGCCGAAGCACTCGGCAAACCCGTCGCGCAAGATAGCAGGAATGGCCGCCCGAACATTCTCGCGCTACACTCTGTGGGTGATACCCAAGCTAAAATCGCGAGCCTCATGGAAGAGGCTGGCGCCGCGATTCCACGGCGGCCGGAGGCAGCAATGCTGCGTGGGGTTCTTGCTGTCCTCTCGCAACGTTTCGGTCGGGCTCTGGACGAAGCCAAGCAGGCTGCACGCTAAACATTAGGGCGAACTTGAAGTGGCGCAAAACCAGCACGAGGCAGATATTATTCTCGCCGGCGGCGGCTTGGCAAACGGCCTTATCGCGCGGGCAATAGCCAAGCGGCGTCCTGATCTCAGTGTAACGCTGATCGAGGCTGGCGAGACGCTCGGCGGGAACCACACATGGTCCTTCCACGGCTCTGATCTCGACGCCGACGGCCACGCGCTCGTCAGCGGCATGATCGCGGCCCGATGGTCAAGCCAGCAGATCCAGTTTCCCAATCGCCGCCGATCGCTGTCGACGCCCTATATGTCGATTTCGTCAGACAGGTTCGACCATGAAGTCCGCGCCGCGCTCGCCCGCACCAACGGCACCGTGATGACAGGTCAACGCATCGGTTCCATCGATCGCACCGGCACCGCAGTAAGCTTGGCCGACGGGCGCACATTATCGGCACCTTGCGTATTCGACGGACGCGGCTGGCTGCCCCACTCGGCCGAGGGCCTGGCGCTTGCTTATCAGAAATTCGTGGGCCACGAAGTCGAACTTGCACAACCGCACGGCCTCACATCTCCCATATTGATGGACGCGACGGTCGAGCAACATGACGGCTACCGCTTCGTATACGTCCTCCCGCTCACCCCCAAGATGCTACTGATCGAAGATACCTACTACGCCGACGGTCCTGAACTCGATACCGCGGTTCTAACCAGCCGCATTAATGCTTACGCCCACGCCAAGGGCTGGCACGTAACCGACGTCAAGCGCAAGGAAGCCGGCGTCTTGCCGATCGTCCTGTCGGGTAAGATTAAAGCCTTGCAGGCGAACCACGGAGCGGCCCCGGTCGTTGGACTGGCCAGCGGGCTGTTCCACCCGACCACCGGCTACTCGTTGCCCGACGCAGTACGCACCGCCCAATGGATCGCCGGTCAGGACGACCTGCGCTCGCACACGATCACGAAAAAGCTGCAGCATCGCGCCGCGAAAGCTTGGCGCGACCGCCACTTCTACCGCTTGCTGAACCGGCTGCTGTTCGTCAGCGCCAGTGGCAACGAACGCCGCACGATCCTAGAGCACTTCTACCGGCTGCCCGAACCTCTCATCCAGCGCTTCTACGCGGGTGCGTCGACCCCTGTGGACATGTTGCGCGTTCTCACTGGCCGCCCTCCGATACCTATTTCGCGAGCACTGAAAGCGGTGCCGACAGCTGCGGGACATCAACGAGTGTCCCCCGGACTGTCTCGGCAGCGCCCCTGAAAACCCGGAGTTCGCAGTGACTGACCTGCTGGAATTCAGCCGTCAGAAGATCGAGCACGGCTCGAAGAGTTTTGCGATGGCGGCACGCCTGTTCCCCCCGGACATTCGTGCCAGTTGCTACATGCTCTACGCTTGGTGCCGGCACTGTGATGATGTGGTTGATGATCAGGTCCTCGGCTTCCGGCAGCAGCCCGGCACGTTCGGAGCAGACAACAGCGCTGCATCGACGAGCGAACTGGTGGAGGAACTGGAAGCCAAAACACGGGCAGCCTGCCGGGGAACAGCCGATGAGCCTGTTTTCCAGGCCCTGGCCGAGGTATGCAAGCGCCATGAAATCCCGGAACGCTTTCCCCTCGATCTGATCGCCGGATTTGAAATGGATGCCGGCAAGCGCGTTTACACCTCGATCGAAGACACGCTCGAATACAGCTATCATGTCGCTGGTGTCGTCGGCGTGATGATGACGATGCTCATGGGTGCCCGCGACCGCGAAACACTCGAGCGCGCTTCCGATCTCGGCATTGCGTTTCAGTTGACCAACATCGCCCGCGACGTCGTTGCCGATCACGAAGCCGGCCGTGTTTATCTCCCTGAACTTTGGCTCTTCGAGGCGGGCTTGACCCGCGAAACGATGGCCTCGCCAGAAAACCGCAAAAAGCTTTACGCAATTACCGAGCGACTGCTCGACACGGCTGAGCCCTATTATGCATCCGCCGAACGCGGTCTGCCCGCGCTGCCATGGCGCTGTGCGTGGGCTGTGGCATCCGCAGCCCGCATTTATCGCGCTATAGGGCTTGAGATCCGCCGGCTCGGCCCCGCCGCCTGGGACGGCCGCGCAGCCACAACGAAGCGCACGAAGTTCAAGGCGACCGCCGTTGCCTTGCGTAAGGCACTGGCCTCGCGGCGGCATTTACCGGGTGAGGCGGATGACGGACGCGCCGGCCTCTGGACGATGCGGTAAACGACGCGCCACAGCCG
>CAZWCL010000269.1:0-5489 GCA_964632265.1 uncultured Hyphomicrobiaceae bacterium
AGCAGACCTCGCCTTCTTCGACGCGATCGCACCCATCATTCACGCCGACAGTATCGATGAAACGAAGGCGTGGCGGCAATCACGCTACGACAAGGCGGGGCCTGGGGGAGGCGTTGCCGACTACATCAATTGCGCCATGAACGAAGCTGAGTATCACGCGTTCATCGACGCGCTGATCGCCGGTGAGAAATCTGACTTCAAGGAGTGGGAGGCGACAACCCCCTACTTCGACGGTTGTCTGCCGATCGAAGTCATGGCCGAGCGCGGCCGCGAAACTCTGCGGTACGGCCCCATGAAGCCCGTCGGGCTCACCAATCCGCACAGCGATGTGCGCCCCTACGCCGTGGTCCAGTTGCGCCAGGACAACGCGCTCGGCACGCTTTGGAACATGGTGGGTTTCCAGACCAAGCTGCGCCATGGCGAACAAAAGCGCATCTTTCGTATGATTCCGGGGCTCGAGGGGGCCGAGTTTGCGCGGCTTGGCGGTTTGCACCGGAACACTTTCCTCAATTCGCCGCGGCTGCTCGACACGGAACTGCGCCTGCGTACTTTGGCAAATGTCCGCTTCGCCGGCCAAATCACGGGTGTGGAGGGCTACGTGGAAAGCGCCGCGTCGGGTCTGATGGCAGGACGCTTCGCTGCCGCCGATGCTCTTGGATACCACCAGCCGCCGCCGCCGTTGACGACGGCGCACGGCGCGCTGCTCAATCACATTACCGGTGGACATCTGAACGATGGCGGTAGCGATGGTTCCGACGGCGGTTCCGCGCGTTCCTTTCAGCCGATGAACATCAATTTTGGCCTGATGCCGCCGATGAAACCGCCGACACACGACGACGAAGGACGCCGCATCAAGGGCAAGGCGAAATCAATCGCCAAAAAGCACCTGATGGCCGCCCGTGCTCTGACCGACTTCGAGGCCTGGTGGGGATCGCATCACGCGGAAGCCGCCGCCGTGTCCTCGTGAGGCTTCCCGCCGGAAGAGCCCGCCTAGATCATTTCCGGTTTAGTTGCAGACCGTTCGTAACCGGGGCCGTCGTCGGCTAAACTGGAAATAATGATCTACTCCAATAGTGTAGAGCGGGACTACCGACCCCAGTGGAATCTCGAAAGCGATTCCGCCAAGGTCGGACCCGTTCTAGGTCGTCGCGAACACGCGTTCGCGAGGTTGCGACTTGAACTCGACGACGTTTCCGCAACCATCGGGCAGCATCATGATGTGCTGCTCGGCAGGCTGACCTTCGAATGACAGGCGCGGCGACAGTGCAAATTCAACTTTGCGGCTGAGCAAGCGTTCTTCGATCCGTTTCCAATCATCCAAATCGAGGATCACGCCGAAATGGCGCAGCGGTGCCGTCGCCCCGTCAGAGGGAATGGCGCCGTTTTCCTTCGCCGCCTCGCCTGGCGCCAGATGCGCAACAATATGGTGGCCGAAGAAGTTGATATCGAAGCGGCCGCTCTTCTCGCGGCCGACGGCGCAACCAAGTGTGTCGACATAAAAACGCTTGGCCGCAGCGAGATCGTCGACCGGTATCGACAGGTGAAACAGAGGGGTTGGCGCTTCCATCATCTCTCAATTCTCCCAGGTTCAGCGCCGGGTCTCGATCATCCGGCGGCGGTGCTCTCTAACGTCCAACCGCATAGCCCTGCATGCCGCGCGGGTTGGCGGCGGCCTTGCGCACGGGACCGTCCTGCGAAGCGGCCGTCAGGCGCCCCTCGGACCAATCTCCGCCAACGACGACCTTGTGGCCGCGCTCTTTCAATGCGCCGACCGCGGCGTCAGGCATGCGTCCTTCAAGGACCAGCCGGCCTGGGTTGGCGGCGCGCGGCCAGAACGATGATGGCCAGTGCTCGGCGTGGAAGGCGGGCGTATCGATGGCTGCCTGCAAATTCATGCCGCGGTCGACATGATGCAACAAGAGCAGCGTCGACCATTGGTCCTGCTGATCGCCGCCGGGAGTACCCCATACCATGTAGGGCTTGCCCTCGCGCATGGCGAGCGAAGGTGAAAGCGTCGTGCGTGGACGCTTATACGGCTGGAGCGTGTTGTTGGTGCCCTCATCGAGCCAGAACATCTGCATACGCGAGCCCATCGGGAAACCCAGCGCCGGGATGACCGGCGCAGATTGCAACCAGCCCCCCGATGGCGTCAGCGAAACCATGTTGCCGGCCTTGTCGATGATGTCGATGTGGACAGTATCGCCGCGCAAAGCGTCATTCGCCGCATCGCCGGTCGGCTGCACGGTCGGCTCGCCGATGCCCCAATAGTCGCCGAGGTTCGATACGTCGGTGCCGTGCTCCAGCGTCGGGCGGATGTTCGGGGCGCGGCCAGCCGGGGCGCCGGGGCGCAACTCAAGCGAGGCTTCCTCACTAATGAGTTTGCGCCGCTCGGCTGCGTAGGCTTCGCTGAGCAACGCATCACCCGGCACGTCGACAAACTCCGGGTCGCCGTACCACGCCTCGCGGTCCATAAACGCCAGCTTCGCCGCCTCGACAACCTGATGGACGAACCGTGGGTCGGTTGCCGACAATTCGCGGGCATCCATCTCGCGCAGAATGGCGAGTTGCTGAAGCAGGACCGGCCCCTGGCTCCAGAAGCCGCATTTGTAAATGTCGAGATCGCCGTACTTTGTAGTCTCGGGGTCTTCGTAACTGGCATGCCAGCGGGCAAGATCGTCCGCACGCAGCACGCCACGATGGCGGCGCCCACTCGGGTCGAGGAGCGGCTCGCGTGTGTAGAACCGGTCGATCTCGTCGGCGACCCAGCCTTCGTACCAGATTTTACGTGCCGCCTCGATCTGCTCCTGGCGGTCGGGCGACGCGGCCTCTGCCTCCTTGAGGATGCGCTCGTAGGTCTCGCCGAGCTTGGGGTTTGCGAACCATGAGCCAACCTCGGGGACATTGCCTTGATGCAGGAAAACCTCGGCAGACGTCGGCCACTGCTCACGGAAGAGGGTGGCAACTTTTGCAGTGGTGTTGTGAATGTTCGTGAGCACCGGGATGCCACTCCTGGCATAGCCGATCGCGTGCTCGAGGCAATCGCGCAGGCGCATCGTGCCGTAGTCCGAAAGGAGCGCCAGCCAACCACCGAAGGCGCCGGGCACACACGTCGCCAGCATGCCCGCCCCGGGGATCGTCGGCAGCCCGAGTTCGCCCCGGAAATGGTCGACCGTGGCCAGGCCCGGCGCCGGGCCTTGTGCGCACAAAACGCGCGGCGCGCCATCCTTGACCGCGTAAAAAATACCCGGCATATCGCCGCCCGGCCCGTTGAGGTGAGGTTCGACAACCTGGAGCGTGAAGCCCGCCGCAACCGCAGCATCGAACGCGTTACCGCCCTTTTCGAGGACACTCATGCCCACTGCGCTGGCCATCCAGTGCGTCGTCGCGACCACGCCGAAAGTTCCCTGGATTTCAGGACGGGTCGTAAAGGGCGGTGGTAGTTGGGTCATCGGTCTATATCGTCCTTATTGGGGGCTGCCGAGCAGATCGGATAGCACGCGCGCAGCAAATCATGGTGTTTAACATAGCCGGTCGGCGGGGCGCTGTCTTGGATGACGGTCGGCAAGCGGGGCGTCCAAGGTCATGTCAGCTGCCGGCCGGTAAAACTGTGCCGATGCCAGCCGGTCGCAATCACCCGACTTCGCCCGACTACCGGCACGAAATCGCTCTGACCCAGGATTGCGGAAGTTGCATGACAGCATCAGTTACGCCTGAATTCGGGCCATGAGCCGACAACTTGCGCTTGGAAGAGATCACCGATGATGACCAACGGCGCTGCAAGTTGCCGCTGCTACGGACATGGCGCGCCCGACATCCTCTTGCCTCACCGGCCAATACAGCGTTACCGCTTTGCCCGGCCCGGCGAACTCAGCTAGCCTGCGGCAACACACGCAACATTTTCTGGAGTCATGGCCCATGGACGGCACATCCAAGCTCGGTTTCTCGGCCTGCCCCCACGACTGCCCGTCGACCTGTGCCCTCGAGATAGAGCTGCCGGGAGGTGACCGGATCGGGCGCGTCTACGGCGCGAAGGACAACACGTATACGGATGGCGTTATCTGCGCCAAGGTTGCGCGGTACGGTGAACGCGCCCACCACCCGGAACGGCTGATGCATCCGCTTCGGCGGACCGGGTCAAAAGGCGCCAACCGGTTCGAGCGTATCTCATGGGACGACGCACTCGACATTACGGCCGAAAAATTTCTCGAGGCTGAGCAGCGCCATGGCGCGGAAGCGGTGTGGCCTTATTATTTCGCCGGCACGATGGGACTGGTCATGCGCGACGGTATCAACCGGTTGCGGCATGCAAAAAAATACTCAAACCAGCACTCTTCGATCTGCACCACGCTCGCGTGGACAGGCTATGCCGCCGGCACCGGCGCGTTGATGGGTCCCGACCCGCGCGAGATGGGTAAATCCGACTGTGTCGTCATCTGGGGGACGAACCCGGTCAATACCCAGATCAACGTGATGACGCATGCGGTCAAGGCGCGCAAGGAACGCGGCGCCAAGATCGTCGTGATCGATATCTATCAGAACGGCACAATGAAACAGGCGGACATGGCGCTTTGCCTCCGGCCTGGAACCGATGGCGCGCTGGCATGCGCCGTCATGCACATCGCCTTCCGCGACGGCTACGCCGACCGCGACTTTCTTGAGAAATTCACCGACGTACCAGGCGAACTCGAACAGCACTTGGCCACGCGAACACCCGATTGGGCGGCCGATATCACTGGGCTCACGGTCGACGAGATCGAGGCCTTCGCAAGACTCGTTGGCACGACACCGCGCAGCTACTTCCGCCTCGGGTACGGCTTTACGCGCCAGCGCAATGGCGCGCACAACATGCACGCCGCGCTCTGCATCGCATCAGTACTCGGATCTTGGGCGTACGAGGGCGGCGGCGCCTTTCATACCAACGGCGCGATCTTTCACTGGAACAAAACACTGATCGAAGGGCTCGACGTCGCCGACCCGGCGGTGCGCACGCTTGATATGTCACGGATCGGCCCGATCCTCGGCGGCGACCGGCGCGATCTCGGTGACGGCCCGCCGGTCACCGCCATGCTGATCCAGAACATGAACCCGGTGCAGGTCGCGCCCGACCAGACAAAGGTCAAAGCCGGGTTTGCGCGGGACGATCTTTTCACGTGCGTCCATGAACAATTCATGACCGCCACGGCCGAGATGGCGGACATCGTGCTGCCGGCAACCATGTTCGTCGAACACGACGACGTCTACCAGGGCGGCGGTCAAAACCACATCATGCTCGGACCTCAGCTCATCGCGCCTCCGGGGGAATGCCGCTCCAACCATGACGTCATCTCAGCGCTCGCCGAACGAGTCGGTGCTTCGCATCCTGGCTTCTCGATGTCGGCGCGCGAACTGATCGATGCAACGCTCCAGGCGTCCGAATGGGGCCGCGTCGATGATCTCGAGGCCAGCCGGTGGATCGACTGCCAACCAGACTTTGCTGCCGCCCACTACAC
>CAZWCL010000270.1:0-5434 GCA_964632265.1 uncultured Hyphomicrobiaceae bacterium
GCCAAAACGCTGCCTAGTCTCAAGTGCAGTTCATCAGACCCAAACACGAGCCGACCGAGATCCACGATGACCCACCTGAAGCCCAACCCGTTGAAGACTGCCTGCTCCGGCAACACAGGCGCACTCGTTGCCGTGTTCACGATGAGCTTTTTTGCAAACCTGGCGATGCTTGCTATGCCGCTCTACTCGATGCAGCTTTACGATCGTGTGCTATCGAGTGAAAATGAAAACACTTTGTTTTTTCTCACGCTGATTGCAGCCTCTTTCCTGATTGTTTTCGGCATACTTGATTTTGTGCGTGCTGGCATTCTGGCGCGCGCCGGCATTCGCTTCGAGGATACATTAAGCAACCCATTGTTTGACCGCCTCTTCCGCTCTGAGGCCGTGCGCTCATCGTCGGATGCGCAGCAGTATCTGAGAGATGCTCAAACGATGCGCGACACAATCTCCGGCGGCACCGTCTCGACATTGTTTGATCTACCGTGGACACCATTCTTTGTGATTTTGTGCTTTGCACTGCACCCGGCGCTTGGTTTCATTGCTCTTGTCGGCGTTGTTGTCCTGGTGGTTCTGGCGATCGCCAATGAAGTGCTTACCGGTTCAAATCTGGCGCACGCTATGCAACAGGCCAATGCAGCGAACGCTTTCGTCGGTTCGACATTCCGCGGGCGCGAAGTTGCCGTCGGCCTTGGGATGGGGAAGGCGCTGCAATCGCACTGGAACCGGATGCAGGGCGCGGCACAAGACGGGAATGCGCTCGCCATTGAACGGGCAGCAGCCATTCAGGCGGCAACCAAGTCGGTACGCTATTTGATCCAGATGGGGCTGCTTTGCGCTGGTGCCTATCTTGTTATCGAGCGCCAAATCTCACCAGGCGTCATGCTCGCCTCGTCCATCATCATGGGGCGGGCGCTGCAGCCGGTCGAGCAGATCGTCGGCCACTGGAAGCGCATCGTCGCTTTCCGCGACTCCTATCAGCGCGTGCGTACCGTGTTCGACCAATTGAAAGAGCCAGCGGAGCGCACGAGCCTGCCGACACCCGAAGGCAATCTCGCCGTCGAGAACGTCGCAGTTTGTGCAATGCCTGGCGGCCGGCCAACGGTGAGCGGTGTCACGTTCCAGCTCGCAGCGGGTGAGACGCTTGCGGTTGTCGGCGCATCGGGCAGCGGCAAATCCACGTTGGCCAAGGCTTTGGTGAGTGCGCGGCCAACGCTCGCCGGTGCTATTCGAATGGACGGCGCTGCGTACGACCAGTGGGACGGTGACGACCTTGGCCGGCACATTGGTTACGTGCCGCAGGACATCGAATTGTTCAGCGGGACGATTGCCGTCAACATTGCCCGCATGACCCGCGGCAAGCCGGAAGACATCATTGCTGCCGCCAAGGAAGCGTGCGTTCACGAATCGATCCTGAAGATGCCGAACGGATATGAGACGCTGATCGGCCCAGGCGGCGAAGGCCTTTCCGGTGGTATGCGCCAGCGCGTTGCTCTTGCCCGAGCGCTTTATGGCAATCCGAAACTCGTGGTGATGGATGAGCCGAACTCCAACCTCGACGAAGATGGCGAGACAGCTTTCGCAACGAGCGTGTGCAACATGAAGGCTAACAAGCGAACCGTCGTTGTTGTTACCCACCGGCCACAAATTCTCGCTCATTTGGAAAAACTTCTCGTCATGGGATTAGGCCGCCAAATTGCATTTGGTGACCGAGATGATGTGTTGAGTAAAATGCGTGGTAACAAGGTCGCTGCGGTTTAATAATATCCAGAAACTTCGATTTCTGGGGCACTATATTTTAGCGCCCCTTTTCTATTTTTTGGTCTATCACACTTTGCTGACATTGAGTGAATCACTCAAGCTCTCACCGAGCTGCTTGAAGCTCTCTTGCAAATAGCTTCAAGACGCACCTATTTTCCGTGCGATCGCCAGCTCTGACCTCCCAAAACCAATAATTGTTCTCGAATGGATGATGTTAAAGCCAATTCAACCGCCACTATTCTAGGCTTGCGTGGATTTTTTGACGCTCATCAAATTAGAGCATATAAATTTTCAGTTTATTGATTTTTTGTTACCTCCGGAACATCGCCGCGATCTCATTTCCGTCAGATTGCAATCACTGGCAAGGGAACAAGCCGCAGAAACAAAATACGAGAAATTCTGCAACCCGCCGCTAGTGAAACACAACCCAAACTAGGAGAAATGAAATGTCTGGAATTTTTGGATGGCTCGGAGATCAGGTCGACAACGGTATTGACGCAGTTGGAGATGTGGTCGAGGACGTTGTTGAAACCGTTGTCGACACTGCAGAAGATGCTGCAGAAGCCACAGGCGAGGTTGTCGAGGATGTTGCAGAAGATGTCGGTGAAGCAGTCGAAGATGCCGTACAGTTCGTCAGCGTACCAATAGAGGAGATCGACAACGCTGCCAAAGAGGCCGCTGAAGCCGTTGGTGACGCTGCCGAAGATGTTGGCGAGGCAATCGAAAACGCCTGGAACAATCCTGGTGACGTGATCCGCAATGGCGCGGAAGTGATTGCCGATGCGGCCGATGGTGCCCGCGAATTCGTCGATGTGGCCGCAGAGTTCGCCGGCGAGGCCGCTGAGACGGTCGGACAAGCCGCCGAAGACGCCGGTGAATTCGTGAAAGACACCGTCGAAGATGGCATTGAGCTTGCCGGTGTCATCGGTGAAGGCATCCAGGATGGCATCGAAGATGCCGTCGAGACCGCCGGCAATATCGCAGAAGACGTCAAAGAAGGCGTCGAAGACGGTATCCAAGCTGGAGGCGATTTGCTCGCGGACGCAATCCGGAATACCGGCGAGTTCATCGGCGATGCTGTTGAAGGTGGCAAAGATTTCGCAGAAAAAGCCGTCGACGCAGTTGAAGATACCGTCGCCTACGGCAAGGAAGGCATTGAAGACGCGATTGAGACAACCGTCGAATTCGTTTCCGACGCCAAGGAGACTGTTGAAGACGTTGCAAAACAGATACCCGAAACGGTCGGTGAGATTGCAGAGGGCGTCAAGGAAACGGCCGAGAACGTAGGCGAAGCTACGGCTGAGTTCATCGAAGCCGCTGGCGAGACGGCGAAGGACGTTTCCGAAGCCGTCAAGGAAGGCGCTGAAGATACGGTCGAAGCGGTTGTCGATACCGGAGAGCAAATCGCGGAAGGCATCAAAGACGCTATTGATGAGCCAGGCGACGCGATCCGTGAGGCAGCTGACGGTCTCGCTGATTTCGTCGAAATAGCAACGGGCAACGGCAGCGACGCCGGCGTCACGGCGCAAGCGGCCAGTTCAAACTCCTCGGCACTGACGGAGGGAGAACCGGACAGCAAGTTCGACGACCTTGGCGAGCTGCTCAGTAAGACAGATGCGAAGGAGGCGGACACGAAAATCGTTGAAGGCATCGATCTCGACAACCTGACAACTCAGGATCCAGCGATCATGAAGGCACTACTCGACGGTCAACCACAGTTGCCGGACGTTGGACCGCTGCCTGGTCCAGACCCAATGCCGATGGAGAAGTCGATGGACTTCGACATGGGTGGGATGAAGCAGATGTCGGCTGAGTTCGATATGGTGGTGTAAACCATCGATATGATGTCCGGAGCGATCGCGTTCATCGCTCCGGACTTTTTCGGTTTTGGAGCCCTGTCAATTTCTCCTGCACCTGTGCTGCTGCGCATCAATTGGTTCATCCCTATTCTGGCATTGGAATAATCGACTAGATCGATACCGGAATGACTTGCATGCCTATCCCCACAAATCCGGCATGATATTGCACTAGTGCTATTTGTGCACGAGGAACAGCATGGCAAATCTCCCGCATCAATCGCTTTGTCGTGTCGGCTTCGATGACATGACCGGGTGCTGATGCTTCCCCGATTAACGGGTTCTGATACCAATTTGATCGCGGTCGCCATTGAACCGCGGTGACGCCGGCTATTGGTGAAAAATCAACATTTCAGGGAGTTCCGTACTCTTCGCTTTTAGAAGGCCCGATATGATGACTGGCCAGGAGCCCAGCCGATGATCGCTATTGTCCTCGCTGTTCAAGTTGCGCTGCCGCTGGCCTTGCTTCTCTGGCTCGCTCTCATGCCTCTGGGCAGCAGTCTCGGATTCGCGCTTCAGGCCGCAGGCATCGCCGCGTCCCTGTTTGCGCTTGCGCGCGTGGCGCAATGGGCGCTGCCGATCTGGTGGCTGCCATGGGTCTACGCCGGGCTGTGGCTGGTGATCGTCGGAACCCACTTTTTCCGCGCGCATATCGCCGGGCTGCCGCTTTTGCCGGCGGGGATGTGGGGATGGGCGGGTACTGGGCTCGCACTCGTCCTACTCTCTCTCGGCGGCTGGTACGGCGGGCAGGCCCTCAGCGGCCGGACGCCGCCGCCGGTCGACATAGTGGACATCGCCAATCCCTTCGGCCCGGGCGTCTACCTGGTCGGGCATGGCGGGTCGAACACGCTCGTGAACGGGCACATGCATACCCTCGATCCTCCTATCGATAGGTTGCGGCGCTGGCGGGCGCAGTCCTATGCCATCGACTTCTTCGGCCTAGGGCCGTGGGGTCTGCGCGCCTCTGGTTGGCAGCCATCCGACCCGGCGGCCTACGCGATCTTCGGCGCGCCGTTGCTGGCGCCCTGTCCAGGCATGGTGGTCCGGGCAGAGGGCGACTGGCCCGACTACAATGTGCCCGATAGCGATCAGGTCAACCGGTTGGGCAACCACGTCATCCTACGCTGCGGCGAGGCTGAGATCGTCTTTGCGCATATGCGTCACGGCAGCGTCGCGGTGCGCCCGGGCGACGGGGTGCAGGTCGGCGATCCGCTGGGCGAAGTCGGTAATTCGGGCGCCTCGACTGAGCCGCACCTGCATATCCACGCGCAGCGTCCGGCACCAGAGGGCGCGCCGCCTCTGTCGAGCGATCCGCTTGCCCTGCGCATCGAGAAGCGCTTTCTCGTGCGCGGCGACAGGCTCTCCGGCCGGGTGGAATGATTGGGGCTCCCTATCGGCCGTTTGCCTTTCTTGCCGTCAGCATCGCGCGGACGTAGTGTTGCTGGCTCACGCTGGCGGCATCCGGCCCAGACCCATGGGAGGCCGGCGGCCGATGGATTGTCTATATCGGAGGCACCGGCCCGTTAAGGAGGGCGCTCTGGTTCAAACGCTGGCACAGTGCGGGGCGCACACGCGATGCCGCCGCGCCGACTCGTTCGATTATATCGAGCGGTTCTTCAATCCGGCACGGCGTCTTCGCGAATGGATACTTGAGCCCCATCGGCATGTGTTTGTGGAGCGGCTCTGGCGCAGCATCAAATATGAGGAGGTATATCTGCATGCCTACGACAGTGTCGGCGAGGCCCGACAATCAATCGGGCGCTATCGAGCAGGCTGTTGAAGAACTCAGTGAGGTCGCGATGCGAGACGAAATTGGCCGC
>CAZWCL010000271.1:0-3866 GCA_964632265.1 uncultured Hyphomicrobiaceae bacterium
CCACATATCCCGGCCCATGAAGTCAGCTCCAAGCCAGTGCTCGGCGCCGGGGCGGGCAAGCGAAGACGAGGCGTTGGTGGTGGTCGGGTCAGAGCCGGTGATCAAGTCGGCGAACAGCGCGACGAACACGAAGACAAGCGTGATCCCAGCGCCAATAGCCCCGAGCGGGTGCTCGCGGAAGAAGTACGACAGCCCACCCCAAAACGTCACTCGTTCATCACGGGCGCCTTGAATGGCCACTTCCGGTTGCTCGTCGACAGCCGCCATGAATCGTCTCCGCTATTTGTATTTAATCCGGGGATCGAGCACCGCGTACGCCATGTCGACCAGAAAGTTTATGACAACGACGACCACCGCGATGAACATCACAAGGTTCTGGACGATCGGATAATCGCGCCACTGAATGGCCTCAACGAGGAAGCGGGCAACGCCGGGAATGTTGAAAACCGTTTCGGTGACAATCAAGCCGCCGATCAGGAACGCGGCCTCGATACCGATAATCGTGATGACCGGGAGGATCGCGTTACTCAATGCATGGCGGTAATTGACGGTCTGTTCGCTGGCGCCCTTTGCCCGGGCGGTGCGTATGTAATCCTGGCGCATGACCTCGAGCATGGAAGACCTGGTCAGGCGCATGATAAGGGCCGAAGCTCTGAAGCCCACGGCGGCGGCCGGTATAGCCAGAAGACCAAGCTCTTGCCACCAAGTCTCGGGCACGTCGGTGTAGATTGGAATCCAACCGAACCACTGCACGAAGGCCATAAGGACGAGAAGGCCCAGCCAGAAGGATGGCAGGGAAAGGCCGGAGAGCGACACCACGCGCAGGATGTAGTCGAGCCAGGTGTTCTGCTTGACGGCACTGATGACGCCGAGCGGGACGCCGAATGCAATGGAGAAAAACAGGGCGAGGCCGGCAAGCTTCGCCGTAATGGGTATCCGCGGTCCGATCTCATCCCAGGCCGGCTGCTCAGAGACATAGGCATAGCCGAGGTCTCCCTGCAAAAGCCCGCTGATCCAGGTCCAGTATTGCACGAGGATTGGCTGATCGAGACCGAGCTCCGCCTCAAGGCGCGCCTTCGCCTGCGGGTCAACGAAACCGGCGCTGTCGAAGAGGATGTCCGAAATGTTTCCTGGAACCAGCCGCAGCAAAACGAAGATCAAGATCGACATGCCGAAAAGCGTGACGATCATGAGGAGGAGGCGGCGGATCATGTAGCCGGTCATGGCATCTCACTTTTCGACGGCTTCGAATCCGGAACCACCGGAAGCAGCGAAGCCCAAACTTTATCAATTCGAAGCCCGGAAGGAGGAGGCGCTAGTCACGAGGGGCTGCGCCACAACCAATTCCCTCCCCGCAAATCACGGGAAGGGAAGCTTAGCACCGGAAAGGATGGCGGCCCGCATAATCTGATCAGCAGCGTGGTCGCCATCCGCTTCCAAGAGGCTATTTTTCCTTGTCGAGCCACACGTTCTCGAACTGACGCCATGCATTATATGACGAGTTCTCGGGGTGGACGACGCCTTTGACGTAAGGCTGCCAGCAAGTGGCATTGTGGCTGTGATAGATGATCGGACGCGCGACATCTTCCTGCAGCTTCTTGTCGATCTCCCACACCAGCTTCCGGCGTTCTTCGTAGTCAGCAATCGTTGACTGCTTCTTGATCAGCTTCTCAAGATCCTTGTTGCAGTACTTGGTGTAGTTGCGCTGCGACGTGCACCAGTAGTTTTCGTAGAAGTTCACGTCCGGATCATCGACGCCGACGCCGGTGAGGTTGAGGCCAATCGCGTAGTCCTTTCGGGCAACCTTGGCGTGCCACTGCGAGGTCTCGACGACTTCCAACGTCGCATCGACGTTGATCATCTTGAGCTGGTCGATCAGAATCACCGCAGGATCGCGGTAGATTGCAATGTTACGTGTCGAGACCTTGACCTTGAGAGGATTGTCCTTGGTATAGCCAAGCTCCTCCATGATCTTGCGGGCCTTTTCACGGTTAGCTTCCGTATTCGGGCCGTAACCAGGCACCTTATCCATCATCTCTTTCGGCATGCCCCAGCGGCCTTCCGGTGCAGGAAGCATTGCCGTGCCGCGGCTAAATTTGCCCTGGCCCAAAATATCGATGAAGGCATCACGATCGAGCGTCAGCGCCAGTGCGGTCCGGATCTTCGGATTGTCAAACGGGGCAGATGCCGCGTTGACGATCAGGTTTGTCGAAACACCAGTCGCGACTACCTGGCACACCGCTTCAGGCGCCTTCTCCTTAACATCCTTCAGGAGGGGCAGACTGACGTCCGTAGTGAACGTCATGTCGAATTCACCGGCCGAGAAAGCCAGGATGCGTGTCGAACGCGACTTGATGATCTTCCACTCGATACCATCAAGATATGGCAGCCCCTCTTTGAAGTAGTCGGGGTTCTTCTCGAGCGTAATCGATTGGTTGCGCTTCAGTGAAACGAACTTGAATGGCCCCGTGCCGATTGGGTTGGTGCGCATGTCTTTCGGAGACACGTGGCATGGGTAAACTGGCGAATATCCTGAGGCCAGAAGCTTCAGAAAGGCCGGTTGCGGGCCATTTAAATTGAAGGTGACTTCCGTCGGGCTGCCGACGGTTACGTCCTTCAGGTTATGGTACCAGATCTTGCGCGGGTTCTTACGCAGGCGCTGCTTTGATTTTCCGAGCAGCATGTCCCACGTGCATTTAACGTCCTGGGCAGTGAAGGGCTTGCCGTCATGCCACTTGACGCCGTCACGCAAGGTGAATGTCAGGTTCGTTTGGCTGTCATCCCATGACCATTCGGTTGCAAGTTCAGGGACGATGGTATCGATCGTGTTGATCGGTTCCTTAGTGTCGAACATCACAAGGTTGTTAAAGACGACAGCGAACGGCATCACCGTCGATGTCGTTGCTTCCTCATGGATCGAAGCACTCGGCGGATTTCCGCGGTGGTACATGCGGAGTACGCCGCCGGGTTTTTGGGCGTATGCAATCGAGGGCAGCAATGCACTGCCGATGGCGGCACTGGCCAGCAAGGCTATGTGTAGCGGTTTCATGAATTCGGTCCTCGGCGTTTCCTTGCGGACGTTCTTTCCGAGCCCGGCCGCCAAATGAGGCGGCCAACGCTCAACGCGTCCGTAAAGCGACGATAACATGCGACTTCGAACTCGCAACAACAAACGCGGTCTCTCCGCCGCCGTCTGCTCATATAGATGATTGATTGGGTCCGATTCCATCTCGGTTTGTGCGCACCGGCAATGGATACGGAGCCTTTGTTTTCAGGCCTCGAAAGTCGCAACTTTAGGCCCGGCCGAGTGTTTTGGTGCCAACGCGACCAAGATGCCAGAGGAGGCCGAAAATCCATGAGTACCCAAAAACAGGGCAATGCCGTCGATCCCGTCGATCTGCAAATCGGCGGCGACGGCGACACACCGGGTATCGCCCAGACGGTAACGCTCGACGACGTTAACGCGATCGCCTATTCGAACAAACCCCATGAAGAACGACGTGAAGCTCTGCACGAAATGCGTAAAAACCTGATTGCGCGGGCGCACGCGGATCGTGGTGGTGATATCGTGACGCTGCTTCAAGAGATCGATCGAATCGCGGCAACGCTCGGCACGGAAGCGGACGCGCCAGCGGAAACGGCGTCTCGCGACTCGCTCGGCATGACGCCTGACGAAAGGCTGGACACGACAGCACCCGACGACCGCGAATTGCCGAAGCGCCAAAATCGCGATATCCAGTGATCTACGAACTGGGTTCGTCGAATTCCGGTCCCGGTGCTCCCCGTAGCTCAGATGGATAGAGCGAGCGCCTCCTAAGCGCTAGGTCAGAGGTTCGAATCCTCTCGGGGAGGCCATATTGGCGAGG
>CAZWCL010000271.1:3966-5428 GCA_964632265.1 uncultured Hyphomicrobiaceae bacterium
TCCTAAGCGCTAGGTCAGAGGTTCGAATCCTCTCGGGGAGGCCATATTGGCGAGGGGTCCATTCCGGGCACATGGGTAACAGTTCGTACCTAAGACATAGGACTCTTCGCTTAATGCGGGGGCGGGTCGATAATTTGTGGTGCGGGCGCGCGCGAGGCGCCGGCGGCTGAGTGCCTTCGAAATCAATCTTGGCCGACGACGTAGGGGCGTGTAACCCGCTCGAGCAGCATCTCCGTCGAACCGTCGACGAAGCCAGCGATCCGTGCCCCTATCAGATGACGGCCGAAAGGGTATATCTCGCGCAAACCTTCCGCACCCATTGCCTGAGATAGCGCCGGCAGATGGCGTTCGGCCATTCGAGTTGCGAAGATCTTTGCCCGCGCCGCAGCAAATTGAGCATCGGCGCCGGCATCGACGAGGGTGGTCGCATCGGATACGAGACGGCGGGCGGCGACCAGATCGACGTCGGCGTCGCCAAGCCGCCAGCGCCATCCCTGGTGATGAACGAGGCGCGCGCCGAAGGTCTCGCGGTTTCGTCCATAATCAGCAGCTATATCGATGGCCGACGCGACCATGCCGCAGCACATGGCAGC
Source organism: uncultured Hyphomicrobiaceae bacterium (assembly GCA_964632265.1). Taxonomy (GTDB): domain Bacteria; phylum Pseudomonadota; class Alphaproteobacteria; order Rhizobiales; family Hyphomicrobiaceae; genus CAJQQK01. The sequence goes on from CAZWCL010000271.1 coordinate 4,560, forward strand.
GACATAAGTGCGTGCGCCATTAATGTCATGCAGCGCACACTTGAAGGCTTCGCCGGGTGGCTGAAGTAGCTCGTCTTCCTCAACGCGCACGTCTTTCAGGCGAAAGCCGCCGACGCCAATCGAGTGTTGGGCGGTCATTGCTGCTGGCGGCAGCCTGACGAAGCCCTCCCGCGTGCCATCTATCAGGAAGGCGGCGATGCCGCGTGCGCCGCTGCCGGGTTCGGTCTGGGCATATAGAATGATCACGTCGGAGGCTGCGGCGTTGATGATCCACGCCTTTTCGCCGGTGATGCGCCAGCCGGCGCCGTCGCGCACAGCGGTTGTCGTTATCTTCGAGAAATCAGAGCCGGCTTGTGGTTCTGTGAGTGCGGTGCTGCCCAGACGGTCGGCCGAGATAATAGCCGGGACGTAGCGCGCGGCGACGTCTGGCTTTGCATCGCGCGCGAGCTTCCATGCGATGTTTTGTGAGTTTATCATGGACATCGAGAAGCCGAAATCGGCGCGCGCCAAGGCTTCTGCCACGCGCACCTTACTGGAAAAAGGCAGACCGAGGCCGCCGGATGTGAGCGGGACCTGAATGGCGGTCAGTCCGATCGCGGCCGCCTCGCTCAGCAGCGCGCGATCGAAGCCCTGGTCGCGGTCGAGTGCGATGACAGCGGGTGCCAACCTGGCGCGGGCAAATGCTTCAGCTGCTGCCAGGAGTTCGTCTTCGGTCTGCTGACCCGCGGTCATTTTACGGTCCACCATATTTGCTTGCGCGTTGCCGCCTACCAACCCAACGCGCAGGTTACGGTTCGAGGTACTTCCTCGAACCTCCACCATATTTGCTTGCGCGTTGCCGCCTACCAACCCAACGCGCAGGTTACGGT
>CAZWCL010000272.1:0-5395 GCA_964632265.1 uncultured Hyphomicrobiaceae bacterium
TCCTGCAGTCTAATCGGAAACGCTATGAACAAGTCATCTAAAGTTGCCATAATCGGGACGGGCGGGACCATATCATCGGTAGGTCGCGACCCTTTCGATCTGCAGAATTACGTCACCCTGGGCAAGATCCTCGATTCAGCGGGTATGATCGAAAAGTTCCCCGAAGGCGCGCGATTTGCAAAGCTTTTGCCGGTTGCCTTCCCGCCCATCCCAAGCACGAAGATGGACTTTGCAGCCTGGTTGAAACTGGCTGAGATCATAGACGGGCTAGCAGCCGACCATGACGATCTTTCAGGAGTCGTCATTCTGCACGGCACCGCCAGCATGGAAGAGACGGCGTATGCCCTGGACCTGACGCTCAAAACTGATTTTCCCGTCGTGCTCACCGGCGCCCAGCGTCCTTCGAGCGGACTGTCGACCGATGCCGCGATGAATATGGCCAACGCCGTTCGCGTGGCTGCATCGTCGCAAGCTCGCGGGCTCGGTGTCCTTGTCGTGTTGAACGATGAGATCCATGCCGCGCGCGATGTGACCAAAACATCTACATGGCGGTTACAGACTTTCCGCACACCTGACTTGGGCGCTTTGGGTTATGTCGATGCAGATCGCATTGCGATCTACCGGCATCCTGTCCGGTCCCATGCACCGAACACCCCCTTCAACATTGATGATCTAAAGTCACCAGCACGAGTCGACATTTCCTACTGTTATGCGGGAGTGGATGGCACGGCGGTGCGAGCGTTTATCGCTGCGGGAGCGAAAGGAATTGTGAGCGCCGGCTTCGCGCCGGGAATGGTTAGTCCCGCTGAATTTGAAGCCCTTGAAGAGGCGGTCGCATCCGGCATCATCGTGGTCCAATCCTCAAGGGCCGGCAGTGGCCGCGTTCCAACGATGGATCGTCAGGCTGCTGCTGGCATCATCGGGAGTGACAACCTGAACCCGCAGAAGGCGCGCGTGTTTTTATCGCTCGCGTTGAACCGCACCCAGAACAGTGCCGAACTCAGGAAGATGATCGAAACCACCTGAGTCGCCGCTCATTTCAACTCGATTAGAGTGACCATGCGTTGTCCATGCGCCAGGAAAAGTGAGACGACAACCTACGCGGATTGTTGTGAGCCCTACCATGCGGGCAAGAAGCCGGCCCCCACCGCTGAAACGCTCATGCGTTCACGCTATGCGGCCTTCGTCATGTGCAACAGCGCATATCTTCTGGAGACGTGGCATGCTTCGACGCGTCCGCCCGCAATCGCGTTCGATCCTGATCAAACGTGGCTGGGGCTACGCATTTTGGCGTCACGAGCTATCGGCGACGAGGCCTTCGTCGAATTCATTGCCCGATCCCGGATCGGCGGGCGCGCCCACAAGCTGCGTGAAGTATCGCGTTTCAGGCGCGAGAATGGGCGATGGTCCTACGTAGATGGCGATGTCGCGAATAGCTAGCCGGGACCGAATTGGCCTCATAACCCCATCAAGTCAGGTAGGGAGGGCGGGATCACCCCGTCTCTACAATCGCCGTGCAATCAGGCGGCAGATCGCCGGCCACCGAATAACATCGCAAAAAATTGAAAAACGTAGACTTTCGTTTGTATGATCGCGGTCCAGGTTACATAGAGGCTTGAACCATGACCAGTCGTAGCGGCGCGATCGATCGCGTAAGACACTATATTGATAGCGGCGACTTCGAGGCTGATCTGGCGCGCCGCGTGGCAATTCCGACCGAAAGCCAGATACCAGAGGGCCTGCCGTATCTGATCCGCTACATCGAAGACGAGATGATCCCGGCTTTCGAGAAAATGGGGTTCACTTGCCAGGTCTACACAAACCCCGTTGCCGGATGCGGTCCCGTTCTGCTCGCCACCCGGATCGAGGATGCAACCCGGCCGACCGTACTCGGCTATGGTCATGGCGATGTCATTCGCGGCCTCGACGATCAATGGACCAAGGGTGCAGGCCCCTGGAAGACTGCCCGTGATGGCGAGCGCCTCTATGGTCGCGGTACGGCGGACAACAAGGCCCAGCACACGATCAACATGGCAGCCATGAACGCAGTCATTCACGAGCGTGGGAAACTCGGCTTCAACGCCAAAGTCATGATCGAAATGGGTGAGGAGAACGGCTCGCGCGGGGTGCACGAAATTATCGCCGCCAACAAGTCTGCCTTTTCCGCTGACGTATTCATCGGGTCGGACGGGCCCCGGGTGCGCATGGATCGCCCGACGATGTCTCTTGGCGCGCGCGGTGCCGTGAACTTCGATCTCATCTGCGAGCTGCGCCAGGGCGGGCATCATTCGGGCAATTGGGGCGGCGCCTTGGCTGATCCGGCGGCACTGCTCGCCCATGCAATTTCGACGATCGTGTCGCCTACCGGAGAAATCCTTATCGCTGATTGGCGTCCGCCCCCGATGAGCGGCGCGGTGAAGGCGGCGCTGAGCGACGTGCAACTCGATGGCGGAGAGGACGGACCGGAGATCGATCCCGATTGGGGCGAACCCGGCCTCAGTCCGGCCGAGAACGTCTATGCCTGGAATTCGTTTGCGGTGCTGGCCATGAAATCCGGTAATCCCGAAAGTCCAGTGAACGCAATTGCACCATGGGCGCGGGCGCACTGCCAGCTCCGCTATATCGCAGACACCCGCAAGGATGCGATCTTGCCGGCGCTGCGCCGCCACCTTGAGGCGCAGGGGCTGGACCGCGTGCGTGTCGAACTGCCGCCGCCGGCCAATGCCGCCGGTTTCGCAGCTAGCCGGACCGAGCCCGACAATCCTTGGGTCGAGCGCGTGATGAGTTCGATATCCAGATCGACGAATGCCCCGCTGGCCGTCATCCCGCAGACAGGTGGCTCCATCTGCAACGACCTGTTCACCGATCTTCTCGGTATTCCTGCAATCTGGATTCCTCATTCCTACGCCGGCTGTTCCCAACACGCCCCCGATGAGCACATCCTGATGCCCGTCTCGCGCAGTGCCCTCGATATCATGGCCGGCCTCTATTGGGATCTCGGAGACAAAGCCTAGAGCGGGTCCGACCTTGGTGGTATGCTTTCGCGAGCCACATGAGTTCTTCAACAGCCTGCTAGGCCGTTTCCTTCACGACGCACCGGAGTTGCAAAATGGCTGAAGCGGACTGGATCTCACGCTTTGAAGGGTTGATGCGGCTTTCGCCTGAGGTGCGTGATGAACTTGTGAAACGCAGTAAGGTCATCTCCGTGGCGTCAGGCACGGTAATCTTCGGACCTGGCAAGGCGCCCGAGAACCTGTTGTTGCTGCTCGATGGCACGGTGCGGGTGCAACAGACCTCCGAGGATGGCCGCGAAGTCGTACTCTACCGCGTTCGCGCGGGCGAGAGCTGCGTCCTCACAACGGCGTGCTTGCTGGCATACGAGGACTATACAGCCGAGGGCGTTGCCGAGACCGACATTTCCGCGGCGGCCATACCGAAGCAGGCATTCGACTGGCTGGTGTCAAACTCGTCCGACTTCCGCGAGTTCGTTTTTTCCGCGTATTCGAAGCGGATGATGGACCTGTTTCATGTCATCGAGGAAATCGCGTTCCAGCGTCTGGATATCCGGGCGGCCCAGAAACTCATCGAACTCGCCGATGACAAGGGAGAGGTTCACGCCACCCATCAGCAGATGGCGACCGAACTCGCCACAGCGCGGGAAGTCGTCACGCGGATGCTTTCCGAATTTCAGCGGAGAGAATGGGTTACGCTTTCGCGTGGCGTTATTCATTTGCGCAATGACCAGGCGCTTGAGCGCCTCGCCAGACACTGAGAACAGCCTGCTAGGGCCGGCGTTTCGCTGCCGCAAAGTAATTTTCTCCAATGTGACTTTGTCACTGTGCCGGTCCATCAGCGCGCCTACAAGCTGATGGAAAGGCCTTTGCAAAGGAGTGCATCATGCCCGTCAACGTTGGAACCATCGATCGATTTTTCCGTGCCCTTATCGGCATCCTGCTGATTGCTGCACCTTTCACCGTGGCGTCTGATCTGTGGGCGAACCCTGTCCTCAAGTATGGTGCCATAGTTGCCGGATTGGTCATGCTGGCCGTCGCGGCGACACGTTTCTGCCCGGTCTACGCAATCCTGGGCGTTCGCTCCTGCAAGCAGTCAGGCTAGTCACTGAGTTCGTCAACAGCCTGCTAGGGCATCTCCGGCGTCGTTCAAGGCGCTTCATGGAAATGGCGCGATAGGCTTTGGCTTGGCGCACCGCGCCAGCGCGGATCACAACCGCATTGCGAACGTTCCAATAAAGGAGCAGCAAAATGACAAACTACCCAGTCGACATGTCTCAAAACCCCGAGGTGACGGCCTTCTTCGAAGAGGATTCCAATACGATTTCATATGTCGTGAAGGACCCCGGCTCAAACGCCTGCGCCATCATCGATTCCGTTCTGGATATCGACTATGCCGCTGGGCGGCTGAGCTTCGAACACGCCGACAAGATGATCGATTTCGTGAATTCGAACGGCTTGCAACTGGTCTGGCAAATTGAGACGCACGTCCATGCCGACCACTTGTCGGCCGCCCCCTACATCCAGGAAAAGCTTGGTGGCAGGATTGGCGTTGGGGCCGCCATTACCGTCGTGCAGGAAACCTTCGGCAAGGTTTTCAATGAAGGCACAGAGTTTGAGCGCGACGGCTCGCAATTCGATCGCTTGTTCGAGAACGGCGACACTTATGAAATTGGCGGCCTCAAGGCTTTTGCCATTCATACACCCGGCCACACACCAGCCTGTATGGCCCACGTGATCGGCAATGCGACCTTCGTCGGCGACACCCTCTTTATGCCCGATGCCGGTTCAGCGCGCGCTGACTTTCCTGGCGGTGATGCCGGCACGCTCTATGACAGCATCCAAAAGGTCCTGGGTTTGCCGGATGATATGCGGCTCTTCATGTGTCACGACTACGGCCCGGGCGGGCGGGAAATCCGCTGGGAAACGACGGTTCGCGAGCAGAAGGAAAACAACATCCACGTGGGCGGCGGCAAGACCCGCGAAGAGTTCGTCGAGTTCCGGACGAAACGCGACGCCCAACTCGATATGCCGCGACTGATCATTCCATCATTACAGGTCAACATGCGGGCCGGCCATCTGCCGCCCAAGGATGCGGATGGCAACACCTTCCTCAAGGTCCCCGTCAATAAGCTTTGACCCAGGCAATGCCCGCGAGCGGACGATGCTGCGGCTTGAAATCGAATGTCGATCGAATTCCAGGAGAGATTAAGATGAGTCTTCGTATCGGAGAAACCGCACCGAACTTCCAGGTCGATACCACCAAAGGAAAAATCGACTTCCATGACTTCGTCGGTGATTCCTGGGTGTTCTTCTTCAGCCATCCGGCCGATTTTACACCCGTATGCACGACGGAAATGGGCCGAACAGCCCAACTGGCCGGG
>CAZWCL010000273.1:0-5382 GCA_964632265.1 uncultured Hyphomicrobiaceae bacterium
CAAGTGGTGCGACTCCGCTTATTGTCGAATGGCGGTTGGAGAAATGTTCCTCTTCGTGGCAGTAGCGGTTCACGAAGGCCCGATGGCACTCGCGGAACGTAACCGCGTGGTAGTAATTGCAAAGATGGTGCCGTTTGATTCGAGGAGAGCCGGACCATGGTGGAACCAACCAATACCGATCGCTTTACAGACCTCGCCGACATTTATGCAGCGCACCGACCAGCGTATCCGGTTGAAGTCATGGCCGAGCTGCGCGAGCGTCTGATGGCGGGCGGAAGCCGCCCGAAGGTTGCGCTCGATGTCGGCTGCGGAACGGGTATTTCCACCCGGGCGCTTGGGGAGGTGCTACCGGACTGGCAGATCATCGGCATTGAGCCAAACGACGACATGCGCCAGCGGGCCGAAGTTTCCCGGCTCGAGCCCGGACATGTGTCGTTCGTTGCCGCCGAAGGCGAGAACCTTCCGGCGAATGACGGGGCAGCCGGTTTGGTGCTTGCGGCGCAGGCGCTGCACTGGTTCGACGCCGAAAAATTCGCCAATGAGGCTGCCCGGGTTCTGCCAAGCGGTGGCGTCCTCGCGATCCTCTATAACAACCGGCAAAACCAGGCGTCGGCCGCGCTCAGGGCGATAGAGGACTATCTCGAGGAAGCCGATCCGACGTATAGCCGGGCCTACCGTGAGCGCGACGTCGGCGCATGGCTCAACTCGCTGGATGAATTCGGTGATGTCACCAGTGCGCGACGGGTGTGGCTGCAGCGCACGAGCACCGATGATCTCGTGAACTACTTCATGTCACGTTCGATGCTGCAGCCGATCGCTGAGAAAGTCGGGCTGTCGAAACTCCGGCACAAGATTGGTGACATCGCAAACGAGCACGCGGAAGCGGCGATGCTCGACATTCCCTTCGCGACCGAACTCGATATGGCAACGCGGTTATGAATAGCGGCACTACCACACGCCTTTGACGGCGCCGTTATAGACATATTGCCAGATTGTCGGGGGGAACCATAGCTTCGAAGGCAGCGCGACCGACTGCGTGCGCAGGCGACCTTCGAGAGCGTCGTAGATGGCTTGGGCGAGCAGGTTCATGCCGGTCGCCAGTTGCACATACTGGTAGGTCGTTATGTTGTCTTCGGGCGCAAACGCGATCGGCGCCTGATAAATCACTTCGCCGGTATCGACACCCTTATCGACGAGATGGACAGTGACGCCAGCGTTCTCGTGATCGCCGTTGACGCGGGCCCAATAGGCCGGGTGCTGACCGCGGTATTTCGGATTAATACCGGCATGATAATTAATGAACGGCGCGTCGACAGTGTTCAGCGTGGTTTGCGAAATGATCCGGGTTCCATAGACGGCAACCACGCGCGGCTGAATGAGTTCAAGGGCGCGGCAGGCACGGCGGGAATTGATGTTGTCCACGTTTACCACGCGGGCACGGCGCTGATCCGGCACGGTGGGGTCGGCGGACCCAAGTTCGGCGGCGCGGCGCGCGACACGGCAGGCCGCGAGGCGAAAGACCAGACCGGCGGCGGCCTGCCCCCAGGCGTTGAATGCACCAAGCAGGCGGGTACGGCGGCGGATGATCTGCCACTTGGTCTCCGGCTCTTCCTGCAGGACGACCAGTCCAGGGAAGCGCGCGGACAGATGCGCGATTGCCCGGTTCGCCAATGCGCCACGCGCCGTCAACAGTACAACCTCGCCGCGGCGGGCTTTGCCACCGGCGCCTCCAGCCCTCGTCATGTCAGCAAACTCCGCTCTCTCAAAGGCGTTGCGATATCGTCTTCGAGAAGCTACCTGCAAGATCGCGACCAGATGCGCTGGAAGCCGATACGAGCGGTTAACGCGCCAGCCGTCCAAAATAGTTCTGGTGCTAACGCGTCATTTACCTCGCTCGACCATAGTGTGCGGAAGCGGGGCACGCGTCAGATGCCCCTTGATTTTTGTGGGGCTTGTTCAGCGCCGCTGGCTCACCGTTGTTTTGGCGGGCCGTTCCCAGTATTCGCGTTCAGTTGAGTTGAGTAAAACATGTCCAAGCGCGTTCTCATCGTCGATGACGATCCGGCCCAACGCCGCATTCTCGAAGAAGTTATCAAGCGGCTCGGTTATCCGACCAAAACAGCGGCCTCCGGTGAGAAAGCGCTCGATATTCTGCTCGGCCCCGATGCCGGCAGTATCTCCCTCGTTCTTCTCGACCTGGTCATGCCCGGCATGGACGGCATCGAGGTTCTCAATCAGGTCAATGGCCGGCCCGACGTGCCGCCGATCATCGTTGAGACGGCCAACGGTTCAATCGACAGTGCCATTAATGCGATGCGCGCCGGTGCGGTTGATTTTGTCGTCAAGCCGGCGTCGCCCGAGCGGCTCGAATGCTCGATCAAGAACGCATTGAAGATCGAGCAGCTTTCCGGTGAGATCACGCGGATCAAGAAGAAGGTCGAGGGCAAACTGACGTTTGGCGACCTGATCATCTCTACCGAATCGATGGAACGGGTCGTCTCACTCGGCAGACGCGCAGGAAGCTCGCAGATCCCAGTGCTCATCGAAGGCGAGTCCGGTGTCGGTAAGGAACTTATCGCACGCGCGATCCAGGGGGAAAGCGAGCGCGCCGGCGGACCGTTCATCACAGTCAATTGCGGCGCTATCCCGGAAAATTTGATCGAGAGCGAGCTCTTCGGTCATGAAAAAGGTTCGTTCACGGGGGCGCATGAAAAGCGCATCGGCAAATTCCAGGAGGCGGACGGGGGCACTTTGTTCCTCGATGAGGTCGGCGAGTTGCCATTGGACGCGCAGGTGAAGCTGCTGCGCGCGCTACAGGAAGGCGAGATTGATCCGGTTGGCTCGAAAAGGCCGGTGAAGGTCAATTTCCGACTGATCTCGGCAACGAACCGGGACATGATTCAGCGCGTGAAGGAAGGCAAGTTCCGCGAGGATCTCTACTATCGCCTCAATGTGTTCCCGATCTGGGTGCCGCCGCTCAAAGAACGCCTCGATGATGTCCCGCAACTCGCGATGCATTTCCTGTCGCGGTTCGCGGCAGAAGAAGGCAAGCGCGTCAGTTCGATCAGTGACGGTGCGATGAAACTGCTGACGAGCTATCCATGGCCCGGCAATGTGCGCCAGCTCGAGAACGCGGTGTTCCGCGCCGTCGTTCTTGCCGACGGGTCGCAACTCGATGTTAGCGAATTCCCGCAGGTCGCCGCGCACGTCTCAGGTTTCGAGACAGCGGTTCCGCCGGCGCCTGCTCCAGTAGCGGATCGCGGCGCCTTCGAGGGGCCAGCATTGCTTGGCGCCGAGGCGAGCGTGCCGCGCACGATAGAATTACGGCCCGAACGCTCGAACGGCGCCATCGGCATTCCCGCCATGTCCGATAATGGCGATATCCGCTCGCTTGATGCGATCGAAGCCGACATGATCCGGCTTGCTCTCGGTCGCTATCGCGGACACATGACCGAAGTCGCCAAACGGCTCGGGATCGGCCGCTCCACGCTTTATCGCAAGATGCAGGAATACGGTCTCGAAACACGCGCCGGTTAGCGCCCGGCCAATAGCCCATAGAGCGGGTCCCGCTTTGCACTATTTGAGTAGATCATTTTTTCCGGTTTAGCCGGCGACGGCCCCGATTACGAACGGTCTGCAACTAAACCGGAAATGATCTAGGCCGGGATTTCTCCTGTCTCCGGCCCGCACCGCGAGAACTGGTCCAAACCGGTTACTCCTGGTGTCCAAGCCTCCGGCCCGACCCCAGATCGGGCCGGGGGTACTTTACGTTTGCGGCTTTGTCCACAAGCACGGAGTATAGATAGCTCTGCGCCGGGCGAGAGCTACTCCGCCGCTTGCTGCGTCACTACGGTCGGGCCGTCTCCGGCCATGGTGGTGCGCCGCATATCGCGCGTCTCGTCGTGGGGGAATTCGCGTACACGGTGCATGGTTTGGCGGTTATCCCAAACCACCAGGTCGCCAACCTGCCAACGATGTGAATAGACCGTGTCGGGGCGGCTTGCATGCTCTGTGAGGTCGAGGATGAAGGCGCGGGCTTCCGGCGTCGGCCAACCGACGATCGTGCCGATATGCGATGAAAGAAAGAGTGATTTTCGCCCTGTCACGGGGTGGACGCGGACAAGTCGCTGTTGCACCGGCCGGAAGCGCTCGCGCTCTTCTTCGGAGAGGTCATCGAAACCGAGCTTGCCGCGCGAATAGATCAGGGAATGTTCGCAGATCAGATCTTTGCAGCGCGCCTTGGTCTCATCGTCAAGCGTATCCCAGGCGTGACGCATGTCGGCGAACTCCGTATTGCCGCCGCGGGAGACGACGCTTGAAGCATACAAAAGGGAGTACTTGGCCGGGGTAGATTTGAACGATGAATCGGAGTGCCAGAGGCGATTGCCGAGCGCAAAGAGGCGGCGGCGGTCGTCCTGCGCCAACGTTTTATTGTTTTCGTCGAGGTTTGAGACATCAGCGAACCAGACCGGCAAACGGTCGCCGGTGTCAGCACGCAAGGCCGTGCCTTTGGCGTCCTCGACCGGGCCGAGGCTCTTGGTGAAAGCGAGTTGCTGGTCCGGTGTCAGCGTCTGGCCGCGAAAAACAAGGACGGCATGCTCGTCCATACCAGCGTGGATCGCGTCAAGCGTTGCCGACGTTTGGGGTTTGGAAAGGTCGAGGCCGATGACTTCGCCGGCGAAGCCTGGTCCAATCTGCCGGATCTCCATGTCTGAAAGTCCTCCAGTGAGTTCTTATCCTATGTGCCCCACCCGACAGTTTAGTTGGTCTGGCGCGGATCGAGAATATCGCGCAATGCATCACCGAGCAGGTTCGTGCCGAAAACCACGAGCGAAATGGCGATGCCCGGATATATGACGAGCCATGGGGCCGTGCGGACATACTCAGCAGCCGACTCGGACAGCATGCGGCCCCAGGACGGGTGCGGCTCGGGGATGCCGAGGCCAAGGAAGGAAAGCGATGCCTCGGTGAGGATCGCGGAGCCAAGCTTTGCTGTGCCAAGGACGATCAACGGTGCAATCGTATTTGGCAGAATATGAACCACGGCGATCCGCCACTGGCTATAGCCGAACGCTTTGCAGGCATCAATGTAGGGCATCTCGCGCAAGGTCAGGGTGTTGGCGCGGATGACGCGGGCGGTCTGAGGGATCAGCGGGATGGAGATAGCGATGATGGTGTTGACCAGCGATGGGCCGAGGGCGGCTGCCATCAAAAGGGCGACGACAAGAAGCGGCAGCGCCTGCATGACGTCGATGATACGCTGGATGATCAGGTCGAACCAGCCGCCGATGTACCCCGTCGCAAGACCGACGATTACGCCGATGAAGGCGCCAAGTGCTGCCGAGCCAATGCCGACGACGAGAGATATGCGGGCACCGTAGA
>CAZWCL010000274.1:0-5369 GCA_964632265.1 uncultured Hyphomicrobiaceae bacterium
CGCAAGTCGACCGCCTTCCAGGTCGAGCGGGCCCGGTACGACGAGATCCTCTTCCGGCACGCCGCCGAGCACGGGGCCGAGACGCTCGAGGAGGTCTCGGTCGAGGAGGTGCTCGTCGAGGGCGACCGGATCGAGGGCCTGCGGCTGAGCATGGCCAAGGTGGTCCGGGGCGAGCACTACGTCGACGCGACCGGGCACGGCGAAGGATGCCTGGAAGGCGGTGCGTTCCAACTGGCTATTGCGCTCGCGGACTTTACGGGGGGCGGCGGCAACGACGGCATCCGATTGTTGGGCCGCGCCACGCGATTCAGCCTGCGGTACATTGCGATATCTGGACCCTCCGCCCTTCCTTGCCGAAAGTTGCCCTACTACCGGGCGCGGCGGCTTTTTGAAGTCTACTGTCAATGGCAAGAGTTCGGGAGCCGAGCTCTTGCCGCTTGGACGTGATGTCGAAAGCCTGAGTGCAACGTTATTCCAGGCTTCTCCCGTTCGCTGGCGGATGGCGGCGCGCCTTGTCAGGGTTAGGTTCTTTTGTTCGCCAGCGGCTCCCGTCGTCAGGCGCGCATCGTAGTGGGGGCGCCAAGACGCGCTGCGGATCTGGTAACGCACAATGAGGTTGGCCTTGAGATCGGTTCCGGCTTCGAGTGAGACGCGCACTTCGGTGCGTTGATCTTTCTTTGGTGCGATCTTGGAAAGCTGCTTTTTTACATCCTCGATGCGTCTTCCAAGTTGGCGTTTCGCAATCTGCGTCTTGAGGATATCAGACTGGACCGCGGCCATGCTGGTGCCGATCAGTTCAAGAATGGCTGGCCAATCCTGGCTCGGGCGCGCGCTGTTTGCGGAGGGCGCCGGCGCCTGGCGGGGCAGGGCGGTGAGATTCGAGATGAACGTCTTTTGTGCTTCCTTGGTCTCAATCTCGGCGCGCAACTGGTCGAGCGCGTCGGTCAGCTGCTCGAGGTCTTCCTCAAGTTCTTTGCGGTTTTCGGTGGCCGCCTCATCATCGGTGCTGAGGAGAGAAACGCGCCGTGTGTCAACGGACCCGATCAGCAAGGCATCATCAGCCTGGCCCTCGACGCGCACCGAGCCGGCCAAAGCTTCGGCAGGCAGATCCTTGATGATCAGCGTATGGCTGCCCGCGGCGATGTTGTGCTCCACCCGGCGGGAAACTTCCGCGCCCGAACGATACACCGTGACGGCGTCGATCTTCGAGGTGGCGGCAATATCGGCTGCGAGCGCGCTTGTCGTGACAAGCCAGATTGAGGTTCCGGCCAAGAGCCCCGTGTGAGCCAGAGAAGGCAAACGCATGATGACGAATTCCTTTGATTGAACGTGAGCCGTCTGGATTAAGCACGGAGCGTGGCGAAAATAGAACGTTGTTTACACCGGCCTGCCGCCGCCGAGGCGTGTCGCGGCAGACCGATGTAAATGGCCGTCATCAGCCGAAAAATAGCTGGTTCGCTCTGACCACATTCGGTAGCGCCTTTACCTCTTCGAGGACTTGGCGACTGACCGCGCCGTCGATCGACACAAGACATATCGCATCACCGCCGGGTTTGTCGCGGCCAAGGTTAAAGGTCGCGATGTTGACATCGGCGGCGCCGAGCACGCGGCCTAGTGAGCCTATGAAGCCCGGTTTGTCGTTGTTGGTGATGTAGAGCATGTAGGGCCCGAGTTCGGCCTCCATGTCGATGCCCTTGACCTGGATGATGCGCGGGAGGCCATTTGAGAAAACGGTGCCGGCGACCGAGCGTTCCTGGCGTTCGGTGACGACCGTCACGCGCATGTAAGTCTGGTAAGCGCCTTCTTCGCCGCGGCGCACTTCCTCGACCGCGATGCCGCGGTCGCGCACGACGATCGGGGCCGAGACCATGTTGACGCTGTCCGAGAGCATTGGACGCAGCAGGCCGGCGAGCGCTGCCGAGGTAAGCGCTTTGACGTTCATCTCGCTGACCTCGCCGACATATTCGAGGCGGATCGACTTCAGTCCGGTTTCGGTGAGCTGGCCGGCGAAGGAGCCGAGTTGTTCGGCAAGTGTGATGAACGGCTTCAGTCTTGGAGCTTCTTCTGCGGTGATGCTCGGGAAGTTGATGGCGTTCGAGATCGCCCCGTTCAGGAGGTAGTCCGACATCTGTTCGGCGACCTGGAGGGCGACGTTTTCCTGTGCTTCCGATGTGGCAGCGCCGAGGTGCGGCGTGCAGATGATGTTTTCGAACTCAAATAGCGGATTTTCGGTGGCCGGCTCGATTTCGAACACATCAAGGGCGGCACCTGCGACGTGGCCGTTCTTGAGGGCCGCCGCCAAGGCGGTTTCATCGACAAGGCCGCCACGGGCGCAATTGATGATGCGCACGCCCTTTCGGGTCTTGGCCAGCGTTTCCTCGTTCAAAACGTTGCGGGTCTTGTCCGTCAAGGGCGTGTGCAGCGAAATGAAGTCGGCGCGCGAGAGGAGCTTATCGAGATCGACTTTCTCGACGCCGATCTCCATAGCGCGCTCCTGTGACAAGAACGGATCAAACGCGACGACTTTCATTTTGAGGCCAATGGCGCGGTTGGCGACGATCGAGCCAATGTTGCCGCAACCGATGATACCGAGTGTCTTGCCGTAAAGCTCGACGCCCATGAAACGGGACTTTTCCCACTTGCCAGCCTTGGTCGACTGGTTGGCCGCAGGTATCTGGCGCGCCAGAGTGAGCATCATCGAAATGGCGTGCTCGGCGGTCGTGATCGAGTTGCCAAATGGCGTGTTCATGACGATCACGCCTTTGGCGCTGGCGGCTTTGACGTCGACGTTGTCGACGCCAATACCGGCGCGGCCGATGACCTTGAGGTTTTCGGCGGCGTTGAGAAGTTTGTCCGTCACCTTGGTGGCGGAGCGGATGGCAAGGCCGTCGAACTGCGGGATCAATTCGAGCAGGCGATCCTTATCCTTGCCAAGGTCGGGCTCGAACGTCACATCCAGACCGCGATCGCGGAAGATCTGTACAGCGGTTTCGGAGAGCTTGTCGGAAATCAGAACGCGGGGTGTTTGGTCGGTCATTTGCAAGTGTCCTGGTGATCATTGCCTGGCCGGGTCGCGCGCGCACTCAAGGTGATCGCGCGACCCGGCAGGTTTGAAAGATTTGAGGAGTGGGTTTTAGAGGCCGGCGCTGCTGTCAGGCGGCGGCCGCGAGCGCGGCGCGCTCGGTCTCGAAGGCCCAATCGAGCCAAGGCAAGAGTGTCTCGATGTCGGCGGTGTCAACGGTTGCGCCACACCAGATCCGCAGACCCGGAGGGGCGTCGCGGTAGGCGTCGATGTCGTAGGCGACGTTTTCTGATTCGAGCCGTTTGACGATGGCTTTGGAGAAGGCCGCCTGCGCATCGACGGGCAGGTCCGCAATGTCGGGGTGGACGACCTTCAGACAGACGGAGGTGTTCGACCGCGTTGCCGGTTCGACCGCGAGGTTCGCGATCCAGTTCGTGTGGTCGACCCAGTCCCAAACGGCTTTGGCGTTGGCATCCGCCCGCGCCATGAGTGCCGGCAGGCCGCCGATTTCCTCGCCCCAAGCAAGTGTGTCGAGATAATCTTCAACGCAAAGCATGGATGGTGTGTTTATCGTCGCGCCCTCGAAGACCGCGCGGTCGACCTTGCCGTTTTTGGTCAGTCGGAAAATCTTCGGCAGCGGCCGTTCCGGCATGAACGTTTCGAGGCGTTCGACGGCGCGTGGCGAGAGGATGAGCATCCCGTGCGCCGCTTCGCCGCCCATCACTTTCTGCCAGGAGAAGGTTGCGACATCCACTTTCGGCCAGTCGATCGTCTGTGCGAAGGCAGCGGATGTGGCATCGGCGAAGGTGAGTCCGTCGCGATCGGAGGCGATCCAGTCGTAGTTAGGGATGCGCACGCCCGAGGTCGTGCCGTTCGAGGTAAACAGGATGTCGCGTGTGAAATCGATCGATGCAAGGTCGGGGAGTTCGCCGTAGCCTGCTTCGACGATTTCTAGGTCGTCGAGCTTGAGTTGCTTTTGGGCGTCGGTCACCCAGCCCTTGCCGAAGCTCTCCCAGGCAAGCGCCGTTACGCCACGTTGGCCGAGCATCGACCACATGGCGAGTTCGAACGCACCGGTATCCGATGCCGGAACGATCCCGCATAGATAATCGTCAGGCAGCGCGAGAATGGACCGAGTCATTTCGATGGCGCGCTTCAGCCGCGCCTTGCCACCGGCGGACCGGTGCGAGCGCCCGAGATGAGCATTGGCGAGGTTTTCGAAAGACCAGCCGGGCCGCTTGGCACAGGGGCCGGAAGAAAAATGCGCGCGAGCGGGCTTTAGCGCCGGGCGCTTCAACGTCTCTGTCATGTATCCGTCCTTCCAGACAGTAAGCCTCCCGTTGGGGGGAGGTGTCCCACGGACGGTGCTATCAGAAGGCACGATGAGGTGCAACATGACGAATGAGTTCGCGGCAGCGGATCAGCGATTGAGCAATCGCAGCGCTCCAGAATTACCGTTGATGGCCAAGTTTAATCGGCAATGATCAGTTTTGAAGAGTTGCGCTCACGCAATTTCGTATATGCGTGTAGACGCGAATAACTCAAAGACCTGCAAGTTGATATTTGGACGCCATCAGCTTCGTTATTCTATTCTGAACCCGGCCTTCATGGGTGGCCGCGGAAATTTGCTTTGGGGCGTCAGTTTTCGTAGGTGCGGGCAGGTGCCAGGCTTAGTTGCTGCGGGTTGATTTCGCGAATCAGCTTGCGTTTCATGCCGTCGGCAAAATCCTGGTAGCGCTTCACCGGCAGCACGAAGGCATCTGGGCCGCCGATTACAACGGCGCGGTAGTGGTGGCGAAGCATGGGCTCGTCGTTCTCGATAGCCAGGCCATTGATGGTGATGCCGGCGGCGATGGCGCGGTCGCGAACTTCCCGGAGGCTTGAGCTTACGTTCTCGCGGCCATCGCCCGAAACATCGATCACCTTGCGTGCGGCATCAAAGGGCAGTGCGCGTAGTAGGTCGGTGCTGAACGAAAGTGCGCCAGCAATATTCGTCGTATCACCGTCGAACTCCCGCGGCATCAGGTGCAGGCGCCGCGAGAGGCGGTCAGCGGAGGCCTGATCGCTAAGGACGGTCCAGTCGACCGCAATCCGACGCGATCGGGGGCCAGCCCACTGCACGACTGCAACACTGATACGCCGGCGCCGTCCAGCCTGGATGGCCGCGACCACGCCGGAATCGCGAATGGCGCGCGAAATGCCGAACTTTTGAAATTCATACTCGAACCAATCGACGCTGTTCGATACGTCGACGGCGAGAATGAGCGCCAGGTCGACCGGTGCACGGGAGGGCAGGGATGAGATCGGAAGAGCACACGTCTGAACTCCAGTCACTCCGGAGAATCTC